>CAZPBT010000130.1:0-8406 GCA_964584555.1 uncultured Chitinophagales bacterium | reverse complement strand
TAGTAGGCATGGCAATGCGTCTGCCCGGTGGTATAGAAAATGAACAACAGTTACTAAAAGTATTGCTGGATAATACAGATGCTATAGAAGATATTCCTGAAAACCGTTTTGATGCTAAAGAACTTTATGATGAGCAAGGTGGTGAAGGAAAAATTATTTTGAAGCAAGGTGGCTATCTTAAAAACATCGACCAGTTTGATGCTTCATTTTTCGACATTACACGCATAGAAGCCGAGAGCCTGGATCCACAACAAAGATTATTATTAGAGGTTTCTTATGAAGCTTTGGAAAACGCAGGGATTCCCTCTGAAGATCTTAAGGATAGCAATACGAGTGTCTTTACAGGGATTACCAATGTTGACTATCAGAAAAAACATTTTCGCAGCGGAGATTATAAACTAGTAAATCCATACTCCTATACGGGTTCAGCCGTATGTGCCAACTCAGGAAGGATTTCTTATTTTTTCGGCTTACAGGGAGAGTCCGTTGCTGTAGATACGGCCTGTTCTTCATCACTGGTCGCCACTCATTTGGCAGTACAATCTTTGCGCAACCGAAAAAGTGATTTGGCAATTGTAGGTGCTGCCAATTTAATTTTATCTCCTGAGCTTACAATAACATTTACTGCGCTGAATGGACTGTCACCTACATCTCGCTGTCAGCCATTTTCAGACAATGCCAATGGCTTCGTTCGTTCGGAAGGATGTGTGGTTATTATTTTAAAAAGACTGGAAGACGCTATACGAGAACAAAATCCTGTGCTTGCCATTATCAAGGGAACTGCTGTCAATCAGGATGGGAAAAGCAATGGTTTTACTGCTCCCAGCGTAGCAGCACAAACAAAACTAATACAAGCCGCCTTAGACGATGCACAATTAAGCATCAGTGATGTCGATTATATTGAGGCGCATGGCACCGGTACTAAAATTGGCGATCCTATAGAAATAGAAGCCATTACAAATGTAATTGAAGGTGCAAAAAAACCGCTCGCCAATACGCTCTTTTTAGGTTCTGTAAAATCAAACATAGGGCATACCGAAAGTGTTGCAGGCTTAGCCGGAATTTTAAAAACTATCGTGTCTATGCAGCACGATATCCTGCCTAAAAGTCTTCATAGTGAAAGATTAAATTCATTAGTAGATTGGGAACAGAATAGTCTGAAAGTGGTCCAGGAAAATCGTCCATGGGAAAATAAAATCAAAACGGCAGGTATCAGCAGCTTTGGTGTTACCGGTACAAATGCACATATCATCTTGCAAAATTACACTGCAGATGAAGAAATAACAAACCTGTACAACACTAACGACTTTTATCTGCTTCCTTTATCGGCAAAAAACGATGAATCACTGATTTTATTGGTAGAAAACTATCTCTCTTTTATAGAAAATTCAAACGAAGAACTTTCTGCCATTTGCGCCGCAGCTGCTTTAAACAGAAATCAGCTCAAATGCCGCAAACTATTTGTAGCTGATAACAAAGCAGATCTTCTTCAGCAGATGAAAGATTTTGTGGAAGCGCCTGCAACTGAAAGAACGATATTTGAAGATGATGGTTTCAAAAAAAATGTCTTTGTTTTTCCAGGTCAGGGAGCACAATGGCAAGGCATGGGATTGCAACTTATCAAACATGAACCCGTATTTAAGCAAGCACTGATTGCCTATAATGAATGTTTGAAAAAATATGTTGAATGGGATGTATTTGATGTGCTCAATAATAAAGACAATGTCCTTTTTAATCAATTAGAGGTAATACAACCCATACTGGTTGGAATCAGTATCGCTTTAAGTGAGCTCTGGAAAAGCAAAGGAGTGTTGCCGGATGCCGTATTGGGACATAGCCTTGGAGAAGTAGCGGCTGCATATTGTGCAGGCTGTATTACAATGGATGAGGCAACAAAAATTATTACTATTCGCAGCAGGCTAATGAAAGAAAAAAGTGGGCAAGGCTTAATGCTGGCTACTGATTTAACCACAGATGAAGCTGAACCTATTATTCAAGAATTTGAAGGCAAGCTGGCCATTGCCGTAGTAAACAGTAAAAACGCTGTAGTGCTTTCCGGAGATACTGCTGTAATTAAATCCCTTACAACACGCTTAGAGAATGAAGGCAGATTTGCAAAAGAAGTTAATGTAGATGTGGCTTCACATAGCCACCACATGAGTGGCGTAGATGAGCAGCTAAAACAAGAATTAAATACACTGCATCCCAAAAATTCGGAGATTCCGTTTTATTCAACTGCACTTAATCGCATTGTAAAAGGAGAAGAACTGGATGGTGATTACTGGAAAAACAATCTGCGCAACACCGTCCGTTTTGACGGAGGTGTACTGCATTTCTTAAAACAAAGTGATGTATTGTATGTAGAGATGAGTCCGCATCCTACCTTGCTGCATGCCATCAATGAAAATATTGATGAAGTAAAAAATAAAGCGATTGCCATTGGTTCGCTTATCAGAGAGAAAGATGAACGTTTGGCATTTTACAATCATATCGGAAAGGTTTTTGAGTCAAACGGTGCCTTCAATTGGCATTTATTTTTTCCATCCAAAAGCAAATATGTTCAACTGCCCAACTATGTTTGGCAGAAAGAAAGATTCTGGTTTGATGAACAACCTGAAGTAAATTCTGTTGTAAAAGAAGATAAAAAACAACCGGCTGTTCAAATGACAAAAACAGTTTCCCTTATGGAAACAGCATGGAAAGAAATCAGCTTGCAAACTTCGGCATTAGCCGGAAAGAAAATACTGCTTTTATGTAAAGATTTGGATGTACAGGAAACTATCATTTCTTTGCTCGAAGAACAAGAAAATGAAGTGTTCGCTTTTGATGTGGATGTAACTCTGCATGAGCAAATTGATTTTATTATCTGTGCCGATGCACTCTGTGATAATAATAAGTTTGTTGTTGATACCGATATTTTAATAAGATTACAAAAGGCACTCAAGCAGGTTGAACGCCAGTCTAATCATGTTTCATGCATTGCACTTACTTCCGGCTTGTTCAATCATTATGCAGGATTTAATGCGGATGCAGCCATATTGAATGGTATTTTTAAAAGCTTAACCAATGAAATTACACAATATACTTTTAAGGTAGTTGATATTCCTGTTTTATATACGGAAGATGACCTAAAAAATAGCATTCAATTTATCACTGCTGAAGAAAAGTATAAATTAATCTCATTAGACAAAAACAAAACTTACATACAACAACTTATACAACCGGATTCAACATCTGCCGATACTGCAGTAAACATTGATTTCAAAAAAACCATCATGGTGATTGGCGGTACAAGTGGTTTGGGGTTAAAAACAGCAGAATGGCTGAGTGAAAAAGGTGCGACATATCTTGTATTAGTGAGTCGCAGCGGAGAAAAAGAAGAAACGAAACCTGTTATTCATCGCATTTTACAAAATAAAACACAGCTCGCCGTTTTCAAAGGCGATATGTCGGATAAAAAGGAATTATTAAAATGCAAGGCCACCATTGAAGATGATATGCCGCCCATTGGCACTGTCATTCATGCCGCTGCAGTATTGCAAGACAGATTGTTTACTGACTGTTCAATAGAAGAAATGGAAACCGTATTGCAAGCTAAAGTAAAAATTGCACAGCACCTGCATGATGTATTTTCTTCACCCGAAGTGCAGTTGATATTCTACTCTTCATTAGCCGATATTGTAGGAACTATGGCACAAGCTGTATATAGCGGCAGTAATTATTATCTAGATAATTTAGCGCTCTATCGCAAGCAAAAAGGCTTGCCCACAAAAACAGTAAACTGGGGAAATATTGCAGAAATTGGTTTGGCTGCAAAAGAGGAAAAAAGAGGCAAGCAATTAGAAGAACAAGGTTTAGGATTAATCAATATACAGGATATTGAGGCTTACTTGCAGCTCATTCTTTCATCAGACAAACCGCAACTGATTACTGCCAAAATCAATTTTGAACAATGGAAGAAAAACTATCCGATGGTTTTACAAGATGTTTACTTTGAAAATTTCATACAACAAAATATTGTTCAAATCAAACCGGATGAAAAGAATGCGTTTAACCAACCCAATCTTGATGCGTCACAAAAATGGATTAAATCCAGAATAAAAGATTTTGTAGCTGAAATCACTAAAATACCAAGCTCAAAATTAAAAGATGATGACACTTTCAAGTCAATAGGAATTGATTCTTTGATGGCATTACAATTAAAAAACAAAATACAAACTGCTTTTCAACTTTCGCTCAATGTATCTTCCGTATGGAGTTATCCTACAGCGGATAAGTTCTCTCGTTTTTTATCTGACGAATTAAGACTGACACAACATTATAATGTGGATGCAGTATCAAATGAAACGAGCAAGACTAAAGATATTGAACAAGAAGTAAAAGACTTAAGCTTGGATGAATTAATGCGACAGTTGAATGAAAAATTATAAGCCATGAGTGAAGCACCGATAAAACAAATGCAGGAACTGCTCCAAAAATCGCTCATTAAAATTAAAACACTTGAGGCAGAGCTGGAAACAGTAAAAAACAACAAGACTATTTCTCTAATTGAAGACATTGCTATAGTTGGCTATGCCTTCCGTTTTCCGAATCAAATAAATACGCTTCAAAAATTCTGGGAACTTCTAATTCAAAATAAAGAGTCAATCACAAAAATTCCGGCATCACGTTTTGATGTGGATGAAATTTACAGTGAAGATGCTTATGCTGTCGGAAAAACTAATACAAAATATGGCAGCTTCCTGGCTGAAGATGTTTCGCATTTTGATGCTGCTTTCTTCGGCATCCCTCCGCGTGAAGCCAAATCTATCGATCCCATACAGCGCATTTTGCTGGAGATTGTTTATGAAGCCTTTGAGAATGCCGGCATTCCTTCAAATGAGATGAAAGGAAAAAACGTAGGCGTTTATGTTGCCGTTGGAGTCAGCGATTATATTCAAGCACGATTGCGCAGCGGGCAGCTGGAAGATATTGATGTATATGATACCACGGGAATCCCATTTGCTACAATATGCGGCAGAATTTCTTATACTTATGATTTTAACGGTGAGAGTATTTCGGTAGATACTGCCTGCTCATCTGCAATGGTTGCGCTCCACAAAGCATCGTCAGCATTGCAGCAACAAGAAATTGATATGGCGATTGTAGCCTCTGCCAATCTATTGCTTACGCCTGAATTGTTTGTCGGGCTGACCAAACTGGGCTCAAATTCGCCAAGTGGCAAAACAAAGGCATTTGCAGATGATGCGGATGGATATGTGCGGGCTGAAGGGGCAGCAGTATTATTATTGAAGCGAAAATCGGATGCGCTGAAAAACAATGACACCATCTCTCTTTTAGTTAAGGGCTCTTTTGTCAAACATAATGGAACAAGCAATGGCTTTACCGCGCCTAATCCGCAAGTACAATCAACGACTATTTTAAAAGCCCTCGAAAATGCAAAACTCAATGTCGATGATATTGATTATGTAGAATCTCACGGCATCGGAAATAAGGTAACAGATGCTATGGAAGTACAGGCTCTGCAACAAACTTTTCGGGATAAAAACTCACCGCTTTACGTGGGTTCGGTAAAGAGCAATATCGGACACATGGAAGCATGCACCGGAATGCCCATGTTGTTCAAACTAATGGCAGCCATGCAGCATCAGAAGATTCCGGCTCAAATAAATATTGTAACATTAAATAAAGACGTCAACTGGGAAAACAGCATAGTACAAATTTCAAGGGAAAATATGGAATGGAAGAAAGAAGCCAATAAACCGCGCAGAGCTTCCATAAATTTATCCGGTTATAGTGGTACTAACGTGCATACTGTGTTTGAAGAAGCCCCGGCTAAACCTATTTCTGAAAGCATAGATGCGCCTTTTGTATTTAATTTTAGTGCAAAAGAAATACCGGCTCTGCTTGCTTTAGTGCAGAAATATAATGAAGATGAATATTGGAAAAATTATTCTCCTACGGAGATTGCTTATACTTTATCCCAAAGAAATTTATTTGAACAACGGCTGTCTGTACAAGCAGATTCTATAGAACAATTGGGGCAAAAACTGCAAACTTATGCAAATCAGGAAAATGACGAATTGATTTTCTCTACGCCTGAATTAAACAACGAATTATCCCTTTGTTTTCAGTTTACCGGTCAAGGGGCACAGTACACCAGCATGTGCAAAGGCTTGTATGACAAATTTGATGTCTATAAAAATATAGTAGATTACTGCGATAAAGAACTACAAAAACATATTGCTGTTTCCATAAAAGATATTTTATGGGTTGATGGCTCAAAAGCAAATCTCATTCATCAAACACAATTTACGCAACCTTGCTTGTTTGTGGTGGAATATGCAATGGCAAAACTGCTGCTTTCGTTTGGCATACAGCCGAGTGTATTGATTGGACACAGCATTGGTGAAATTACGGCACTGGCTGTTGCAGAAGTATTACCTCTTGAGAATGCCTTGAATCTGGTAGCAGTGCGTGGACAATTAATGCAGGCTATTTCCTCCCAAAACGGGGCAATGGCTGCCGTGTTTGCTTCCGGTGAAGTAATAGCACAATATAATCAGGATAAGAAGGTGGAAATAGCGGGCTATAATACACCGCAAAATACCACAATTACCGGAGAAAAAAACGACGTGGATCTTTTTGTAAAAGTGTTGCGGGAGAACCATATTAAAGCAGTACCCTTGCAAGTGTCGCATGCCTTTCACTCTAAAGCAATGGATGAGATACTGGATGCCTATCGTGAATTTTGTTCAACACTTCATTTTGCCCAACCTATTATACCTATAGCCTCAAATATTGATGGGAAAATAATTACAGAGAATGAAATAAATGCCGATTATTTATGCCGGCAATTGCGCCAGGCTGTTCATTATTTACAAGGCATAGAAAATATTCAACGGCAATATCAAAAGATTGCCTTTGTAGAATGTGGTCCAAATCCGGTTTTAAATAATCTGGCGAAACATATTGCAGATGGAAAACAACATTATTTCCTGTCTGCGATTAAGCAAAAAAGTGATGACGTTGCACAGTTTTATGCTGTTTTACAACAATTGTTTGTGTTGGGCAGTTCGGTAAACTGGCAAAATCTTTATGAAGGAAAGAAAATAAACCGGAAGCTGTTGCCCAACTACGCTTGGCAATGGAAATCTTACTGGTATAGCCCAATCAGGCATAAAGCGATGGGCGATGATGCCAAATCAAATGAACAAAAACCGGATAATAACATAAAAGAAACGTCTTCCTCTTTTCAAAAAAATGGCGATAAGCGAATACAAAAAGAAATGCTGTTTGCCGTTATGCAAATGGAAGCCGCAAAGATTTTAGGCTTGGAAGCCGGACAAAAATTAGACCCGCAAAAACCCTATCGCGAGCATGGGTTTGACAGCATGATGAGTGGAGAGTTTTTGATGCGCATGGAAAAACAAGTGAATGCCGAATTAAGCATGGAAATTCTGCATCAATACAATACACCGGAATTGCTGCACCGGTATCTTATTGACACTTACTATGGAGGTGGAATGGTAGAAACACAAGATGCAATTACTTTATCCGATTTAATGTTTGATACTGCCAATGCAGATTTTACTGTTGAAGACTGGCATAAAACCAACCCTGAAGATGGACTGCTGTTGCGCATCTTTAAGAAGATTGACAGCAAACTGCCAAAAGTGAAGTAAGAGTGGAAGTATCCATCTAAAATGATTACGGATATTTTATATCTTTGTATAATGTACGATAGAATAAAAATCAACACATTATTTTTGGCATTGGCTGTGTTTTTTTTAACTGTGGTCTTTTCTTGCAATATGAATCGACTACAGGGTGATGATTTGCGACCAACTTTAGTTTTAGATATTCCTAAAGAACCTGTACCCTATAAGACAGTTCCACTGGATTTCAACAAAGATAGTCTATATCTTGGAATGTGGAGTTATGACAATCAGTATCTAAAGCCATGTATTGTAAATGAGTATTATATCAAAGGTGATTATTTTTATATCTTATCCCATTCAATTGATGATTTAGTTATCACGAGAAGTGGACTTGACAAGATACCGTTATCAGAAATTAAGATCTCAAATATAGAGGGCAATTATTTTTGGCATGGCAATTTACCTACAGGGGATGATATTTATTACAGTATTTCAGCATACGATAGCGCTATTCAAGTTTATGCTCCTGATGGTAAATACAGAAAATATTCTGCTCAAAAGATACATTATCTTACTGAATCCATAGAAAAGTACAAAGCATATAACGAATATTGTATAAAGAATGACAGCAATACCATTATAAGATGGTATTGCGGTTATACAAGATGTCTGTATTATAAAAAAGGCAATAAATACTATCTAATGCATTATAGTGATGACAATACACCTGAAATAAGTAGAGTAA
>CAZPBT010000129.1:0-8435 GCA_964584555.1 uncultured Chitinophagales bacterium | reverse complement strand
GGTATAACAAGCGGCATCGTATTAAGCAGTGGTCATGTTGGAGATATTCCGCTAAATATGTCCACCTTTCCCGGTGCAACAAGTTATACCAGTTCGGGACTTACGTCAACATGTTCAAACGGTGAAATCAGACAAGGCGGTACTTGCCCTGTATATATTAATGACGTAGATATACTGGCAGGGAATAAAAATTATTACAATGCCGCAATTTTAGAATTTGATTTCGTTCCTCAAAACAGCACTGTTTCGTTCAGTTATGTTTTTGGTTCAGAAGAATATGACCAAAACGATGGAAGCGGATTTCCGGTTAACTATAATTGCTCTTCGTACAACGACAAATTCGGATTTATTATCAGTGGGCCCGGAATTAGCGGTGGACAAGGTTATACGAATAATGGCAAAAATATTGCCCGCCTTGGAAATGGCGCTGAGGTATCTATCAATTCGGTTAATGATGGAATAGTAGGCGCATCCGGAGGTTCACCTTCAGCTTCTGTATGTACTGCAGCCAATCCGGCATGGACGAATGGTAGCCCTACATCAGAATTTCTTGGTCCTATTTATGGCATCCAGTTTAATGGAAATACAAAGAAATTAAGTGCCTATATCAGCGGATTAACTGCCGGATCTACTTATCATATCAAACTAATTGTCACTGATGTAAATGATGGCGCATACGACAGTGGTGTGTTTTTACAAGCTGCAAGCTTTACCTCTCCGGTTATCTTACCTGTTGATTTGGTTTCTTTTTCAGCTGCTTGTAAAGAAACTTATACGGAAATAAGCTGGTCTACTGCAACAGAAAAAAACAATGACTATTTTATTTTACAGAAAGCTGCAAGTGATTTTATCTTCAAAGATATAGCAACGATAAATGGCAAAGGAACAACAGCTCATGAACAGATTTATACATATAAAGATTATGATAAGAGTGCAAATTCCTACTATCAGCTTGTACAAGTAGATGCTGATGGCACTAAAAATAACAGCAAAATTATTTACAATAAACAGGAATGCGGTACTGAAAGCAATTTATCTGAAATTACTTGGCATTCAGCCACAAATTCAATTCATCTTCAGTTACAATCAAATCAAAACAATAATGCAGAACTTATCGTAACGGACTTAAGCGGAAAACTCATTTTCAAACAATCATTTGCATACACTGCAGGGTTAAACGAATTAGATTTTAATTTAAAAGACATCAATGATGGCATGTATATCTGCACGATAGCAGACAAACAAATAATGAAGAGCAAGAAGATATTAATTAATACGAAATAGATAAACATGCGTAAATATTTACAACATTTTCTATCTTATTTTTTAATTCCATTTTTGGCTGTTTTACACTGGTCTTTTGCACATGCACAAATATATGTTGGTGCATGGAATCCGATTCGCTATCCCAACTCAGGTGTTTGCGGATGGGCATTCCAAGATAATAATGCTGCCGGAACTTCCTCCGACCCATATGCATCTATTGAGAAAGCACTGACAACTGCAATAAACAACAATACGACAAACCAAATCATCTATATTTTACCAGATGCTTATATTCAAAACTGGGATTATGACTCTACTGTAACCGAAATTCGGGATAATTGCGACGGACATGATTTAGATTACACGCCTACCATTGGCAGCTCATTAAACGGTCTGCAAATTCTAGGCACTGCAACCGGATGCCAAACCATGCTGGAAGCTTTAGGAGGCAGCAATAGTCTGCAATTTATTAAAATCGACGGTGCCAGCAATATAACTATATCCAATGTGTATTTCAAAGGATATTCACAAGCAGTATCCATAGATAATTCATCAAACATTACGTTTAACAACTGTGTATTTGAGTCATGTAATTACGGAGTTACTTCACTTGATGGTGTTTTAATAAAATCGACAAGCAACAATACGAATGTATCATTTAACGGATGTAAATTTATTGACAATACAAAAAACACAAACACGAATGCGCTTACGATAAGTTCAAATTCAACAACAGCTAGTATTTTCACGACTGTTAGCCTTAGCAACTGTGAGTTTGTCTGCAACCAAAAAGATAATTCAGGTGGTTCTTTAATGATAAAAGGCAGAACTATATCTACAGCGTCACCAACCACGGTCAACATTTCCGGTGGCGTATTTGCGAATAACAAAGCAACGAGTGCCGCAGGACGTGGCGGGGCAATCTACATTGATAACAATTGTTTGGTAAGTATAAACGGTACACGCTTTTACAAAAACAGTTGTCAAACTACCGGAGCCAGTACGGCCAATGATGGCGGAGGTGCAATTTCCATTGTTTCTGACAATACCGGATTGAGTGCAGCCGCTAGAACTGAAGTAAATATAACCAATGCACTTTTTTATGGCAATCAAGTAACTGGATCCGGTGCAGGAGGAGCAATTTGTTTAGTTGGTGTAAGCGGTCATACAAATTCAAACCGACCAAAATTGACGATTACGAATACGCTATTTGAAAAAAACAAATCAGCATCGAGTGGCGGAGCTATTTATACTGCTTATGGTGAACTATCAATCACAAATTGTACATTTAAACGTGATACGGCTCTAACTGGCGGAGCAATTTGTATAAAACAATCCGGCAGTGTCTTTACTTTAGTCAATGATTCATTTATATTAAATAATGCAACAACAGGAAAAGACATTCAGACTGATGCAGATTTCACGATGAATAATTGCCTTACCACCACCGCTAATATTGCCGGGCCCGGCACTTACAACTGGGTGCTTATGGATAACTTTAACAGAACCACTAATAATACAGTAGGCAATGGATGGACTGAAGCAGAATCAGCAGGATCTTCCGGAAATCGTATTTCAGTAGGACATGCAACCATTACAGGAGCTTCAAATCAATTGGTAATGAATACGGGTGCTGCAATTGGCAGAGAGTGGTGTTATAAACCTCAACCGTCAGGTATGATTACAAATGGAATAACAACAAATACAGCAAAAATAATTTGGGCATTCAACATGGTGCAGAACAGAAGTACAGTTGGTGGATTTGATGCTGGGAGTTATGGAATTGGATATATATTAGGCTGTACAAATACTGATATAACTTTAGGAAACGGGTACGCTGTTGTTTTAGGAAATAATACAGGAACTGCAAGTGTAAACAGAACACCTCGTTTAGTAAAATTTACTGGAGGATTAGATGCCAATGCCAATCTCACTAATGTAATTAGTGGCAATACACTGACAAATGCCTATGATTATTTGAGTATAAAAGTAGAATATAATCCGGTTACAGATGAATGGAAACTGTTTCAGGAATCCGGCTCTGCTGCATATCCCAGAACAGATCCAAGATTAACCAGTTTACAAGTAGGGCTTACGACGACTGACAATACTTATGTTGGCACAAGTGATAATTTAGCTAATGAAGGATTTATATATAATCATTCCAATGGATCCGCAGGGACTAATTATTCCTTCTTTGATGAATTATACATCCAAACGAATGACGGCATAGGAACTGGGTCAACATTAGTTTACACAGATGCATCCAATCTAATTAATAGTTATGACTGTGCCAATGGCTATTGTGCTTTAGAAGTTGCCGGAACTTGCTTGTCAAATGCGCTGTCTAATTTTGTATGCACTGCATCAAATGCCACCGGCTCCATTGGCGGTATTGCATTTTTTGACAGCAACGGAGACGGCATTTACAATGAAAATCAACCGTTGGACAGCATTTATATTTTATTACTGGATAACAACAATAATGTTATAGCCAGATATACTACCGATGCGACAGGGCAATATACATTTTTTGGGCTGCCATCCGGAAGTTATAAAGTAGCCTTTACAAAACTAGGCTACTTTGCCGGGCAAACTTTACAAAATCAAGGAGTTGGTACTACTGATAGCGATATTGACAACACTTTTATTTCTCAAACAGTAGAGATAAACACGAGTCTTAGTAACACGATTGCTGACGACAATAATACGCAAGCTCTTAATTTCCAAAATGTTTCAGCAGGTTTTGTACTTAATTCTATATTACCAGTTACTTTAATTTCATTTAGTGGCGAAAAGAAATCTTGTCGGGAAGGTCTTTTAAAATGGACGACTGCAAATGAAATTGCTTTCAAAGAATTTAATGTAATGGAGAGTGAGGATGGCATAAACTACCGGATAATAAAAACAATTCCGGCTATATACTCAAGTGGAAATCAGGACTATGATATAGCATTAGATTTGATTAATCAAAATAATTATTACAAATTAAAACTAACAGACTTAGATTATTCATTTTCTTATTCAAATGTATTGCTACTGAAAAATGATTGTATTGCTGAAAATAGTTTGAACTTTTCGCTTTATCCTCAGCCGGCAAATAATATTCTGACTGTATTCTTTAATAAAACAACTGAACCAAATCTCATTTTTATCATCTATGATTTACAAGGCAATATCATTAAAAAACAAAATGCAGTCAATACTTCTCCAGCCCAACAAGTAGATATTTCAACATTTCAACCGGGCGTTTATTTATTTTCTGTAAATAGCTCAAGTGGCATAATCGTTGAAAAATTTATTAAAGAATAATAGCTTAACACAAACCATATTTTATCATTATTGTTGATGCCTCCACGCATAAGCCAGTAAAACGAGCTTATCGTAATTGCGAACGCCATCGGGCATCCCCATAATTTTTAAATATATAGTATTGAATACATCCCCCAAAAATCCGGTAAAAAATGTATGTTTTTTGTCATACTCTTTTATTTCGTTGAGATCCCGTTTTATTACATCCGGCATATTGTCGTAAACTTTCTCATACTGTTGTATGTCTCTTATTTTTAATTCAGAAAGCAGATAGAACAAATAATTCAAGCTTCCACTGTATTGAAATGCTACGTTTTGTGATTGCATACATGACATATATGCCCAAAAATTACAATCGCCTTCGCCTGTAATGCCATTGCCATGTGCCATCTCGTGCATTACATAAAATGGTTTTTTGGAATAGTATACAGCATTATCTACAGCCCCCTCCCCTACATAAGGCATATATTGCCCTCCTATAGAAAATATTAAAAACAAGTTGTCAAAAACAAAACGTCCCCGCAAACGGTCACTATACGGATAATTGTTTTTTTCTAAAACATGATTCAAATCTTCTCTGCTTTTGTCTTCAATATTATTCAAGAAAACAATCTGTGGCAAAGTATTCGTATCTTCCTTTATTTTCAATCTCGCCTGATGCAATTGCTCCAAAACCGTATCTGTTTCTGTGCTTAATTCATCTGTTGTAAGTGGCCTAAGTTGCAGATTAAGCATTTTTTCCACCGGAGTTCTTCCGTAATTAAATCCCCAGATTAAAAAGAAGGAAACCACCATGAAACCGATAAAAGAAAAAGCGCGAATAATCCTTGTTAAAGGCGGTAAAGGATTAAGCCTGAAAAAGCCCAACACCCATCGTATTAGTGTTAGTACACAAAACAATATGAATAAATAATACGCAGGAAATGGCAGGAAAGCAAAAGTATAATCAAAAAATGCCCGAAATACTAAAAATAAGCCTCTTGAATAATAGCGTTCAATTACATGTTCCGGCAATGTATATAAAAGAATAAAACAGCAAACGGTCAGCAATATCCACTTATATGACCAGATTTTTTTGAACATCTGACAAAATACAAAAATTATTCAAATCGGATGGATTTCAAAGGTGAAATATTGCTAATAAGCTGAACAGGAACTAATAAGATAAGCATGCAAATCACTACCGTTCCCACATTGACAGCCAGAATGAATGGAACATTAAAATAAATTGGCGCTACGGATAAATAGTAATTGGCTTCATTCAATTTAATAATGCCTGTATAATGCTGTATTACACAAAACCCCAAACCAATTATATTTCCCCAAAGCAATCCATAAACGATAATATACAGTGCGTTGTAAATAAACAGGGTGGATATGGATGAATTATCAGCCCCAAGGGCTTTCAGGATGCCAATCATTTTAGTGCGGTCTAAAATCAAAATTATCAATGCGGTTATCATATTGAGCACTGCAATTATAATCATCAATCCTAAGATTAGATATTCATTTACACGCTGCAAATCCAGCCACTCAAAGATATTGAGGTTTTCTTCTCTCATCGTTACAGCCTTGAGTTCCTGTCCAATATATTTGTAATAAATTGAATCCTTAAGTTCATTCATTCGGTTCATATCCCAAAGCCGAACTTCATAACCTGCCGCATCGCCCTGTTTCCACTGGTTGAGCTCTTGCAACAAACGCATATCCACCAATGCAAAATCTTTATCATATTCATCCAATCCTGTATGATAAATGCCTACTACTTCAAGTTTTCTGCCAATAGTGTTGCTTTGTTCTTTTTTGATAAAATAGGCAATTACCTTATCCCCCAATTTAATATTCAGCTTATCAGCAGTAGTTTGCGATACTAAGATTTCTTTTACGGCAGCAGTATCTTTTACATAATGAATAGCACGTCCTTGCCGGATAAACGGCATAATACTTTTCCAGTCGTAACTAGAATCAACTCCTTTGAGTATAATGCCTTCAATCTCTTTTTTTGTTTTTAAAATAGTTGGTTTGATGATATAAGGTGCTATATTCTTGATAGCGGCATTTTGCTTAAGCTTCTTAAGCTGAAGTTGACTAGTGTTAACAGGTAGTGTTTCATAAGCATTAGAAACCTCAAAATTTTCTATATGTACTTCGCCCCAAAAACCAAATATGCGCTTTTTTATTTCTTTGGAAAACCCGGTAACCATACATGCCGAAATAATCATAACTGCCACACTAAGTGAAATAGCAATAATGGCAATACGAATGATAAAACGGGAAAAAGACGACTTGTCGCCCAATGCCATTCTTTTTGCTATAAACCATTCTACATTCACCCTGCGAATATCGGAAATTTACAAGAAGCCGGAAAAAGATTACTCATTTTTTACGAAAAAGGTTAATTACGGATTATAGCTGACTAATTATTATTTGGTACAGAAATTGCATTTTATTATCAAATGCGTCAGCCTTTTGTGGCGGAAGATAATTTTGTATTTTCGTATATTGAAAAATTAAGCTATTTTTTTATTTCTACTTTTGACAAATACAATCGCCTGGTTCGTTCTGAGCGTTTCAAGCAACGAATAAAAAATCTGGTCTTACCGGGGTTTGAAGGCATTCCACTGTATGATGTATTAGTTAAGTTGCGTGATGAGTTAAAGAATGATGCCCTGAGTATTAGAGCATCATCTATTTCTTTCTTTTTTATCCTCGCTCTATTTCCGGGTATTATTTTCTTATTTTCACTAATACCTTATGTACCCATAAAGCATTTTGACAAACTGGTATTAAATTTTCTGAGTGAAATTTTGCCTAATGGCGTTTTTCCCATCTTAGAATCGACGATTAAAGACATCGTAAGTGTACAGCGCGGCGGGCTTACTTCCATCAACTTTTTTCTGGCTTTGTTTGTTGCGTCGGGTGGTGTAACTTCTATGATGCGTGCCTTCGACAAAATGAATCACACCTTTAAGAAAAGAAATTTTTGGCAAAAAAGAGCCGCCTCCATTCGCATTCTCGTTCTGGTCAATACACAACTCATCATTGCCGTATTATTTATTTTGAAAGGAAAAGAAGTAATACAACTCTTACTAAACTGGCTTAATGCAAAAGACACGATAATAGAACATGTATTAAAAATTTCAAAAACCATTATCATTATTCTTAGTTTCTTCAACACGTATGCATTAGTCTATTATTTCGGCCCTTCAGTAATTAAAAAATACCGTTATTTTTCCGCCGGGGCTACTTTTGCTACCGCAGTTTCCATTCTCATGTCCTATTTATTCAGAATCTACACGTCTTACCTCAATAATTTCAACAGGCTCTATGGATCTTTAGGTGTGATGATTGTCATCATGATGTGGATATATCTGAATGCCTTCGTACTTTTATTCGGTTTTGAAATCAATCATAGTATAGCACTTAACAAAGCCCTTCGCGAAGACAAAAGCTCGGAAGGGTTGAATGATGACAACTAGCTTTTCCATTATTTGCTTAGCAAGTCATCTGTTTTAAAATTTACGTTTATGTTATTTAAAGAATAAGGTCATACAAACAAACTGCTCTGATTTTAAGTATGAAAAAAATCAATGCATCACGAATTGCATCATTTATCACATAAAAAAAAATCCCTGATTCACATCAGGGATTTTCTATAAAAAGCAGTTGTTTATTATTTGCTTTTATTTACAGCGTCTGTCAATTCTTTACCTGCTTTGAAACGCACTAATGTTTTTGCAGGAATAGTGATTTTAGCACCTGTAGACGGGTTTCTTCCTTGTCTTTTTGCTCTTTTAGATGTTGAGAAAGTACCGAACCCGATTAATGTTACTTTGTCACCTTTTTTCAACGTTTTG
>CAZPBT010000128.1:0-8452 GCA_964584555.1 uncultured Chitinophagales bacterium | reverse complement strand
TAAAGTAGAAACAGCAAAAGATATTGTGAGGCTTGCATTTAAACAGACAGTTGATGATTTCAGTAAAGAATTTAAAAAGGGTGCTAAACGCGAAGACTGGGCTGATTTTAAAAATACGACGATACTACATCTGGCACAATTGAATGCATTCAGTTATGCTCATTTAAATATTGGAGGATATCACAATATTGTAAATGCTGCTGCGGATCGCTGGGGGCCGTCATGGAGGATGATAGTAGATTTTGCCAATGGGAAACCTCAGTGTTATGCCGTATATCCGGGAGGACAAAGTGGTAACCCGGGCACAAAAAGCTATAACCAGTTTATAGAGAAATGGGTGAAAGGAGAATACTATACCAAACATTTTTTCGACACCAAAGAAGATGCATTGAAATTCATTGCTACATCAACTAAAAAATAAACGTATGTTCTTTATTAAGTTATTCTCCATCATGTTGCTCAGTTTTGTAGCCACTTTATTTTTGCCTTGGTACACTCCATTTATTATTTGTTTTTTGGTTGGTTTGATTTTGTCAAATTACAAAGGGAACAATTTTATTGCAGGTTTCTTGGGTATAGGTATATTTTGGCTTGGATATGCTCTCTTTCTGGATATCAGCAATGAGCATATTTTAAGTAGCAAGATAGCCAACTTATTTTCTGAAAGTTTAAAAACAGTAATTTCTTCCGGAGTTTTAGTAATGATTACAGCATTTTTAGGCGCACTTTTAGGCGGTCTTTCTGCAATGGCAGGAGCCATGATTAGTGACGATGCCCGCAAGCGAAAATTTAAACGTGGCTTACGTGAAAAACGACCCAAATTGAATTTGAAGTAATCTATAATCACTCATTTCAGGTAATTTCAATAATAAGTTACTAACTACTTAGTAATTATTCTTCAGATGCCAAGCTTGCAGAAAAATATTCACGATTTAACCGGGCAATATTTTCCAAAGAAATTTGTTTAGGACATTCAGCTTCACAAGCGCCGGTATTGGTGCAACTTCCAAATCCTTCTTTGTCCATTTGTGCAATCATATTTAATACACGCTGTTTGCGTTCGGGGTGACCTTGCGGTAATAATGCAAATTGTGAAACTTTTGCAGATACGAACAACATGGCAGAAGCATTTTTGCATGCTGCTACACATGCACCGCAACCGATACAGGCAGCTGCAGCAAATGCTGAATCAGCTACATCTTTAGGAACAAGAATCGTATTAGCATCAATAGTTACACCGGTGTTTACAGAGATGAAACCTCCGGCTTGCATAATGCGCTCAAAAGGAGTACGATCTACAATTAAATCTTTCAATACCGGAAAAGCACGTGAACGCCATGGCTCGATAGTAATTGTATCACCGTCTTTGAAAGCACGCATGTGCAACTGGCAGGTAGTAGTGCCAGCCCACGGACCGTGAGGACGACCATTGATATACATACTGCACATACCGCAGATACCTTCCCTGCAGTCATGGTCGAATGCAATCGGTTCTTTATTTTCATTTACTAATTGCTCATTCAAAACGTCGAACATTTCTAAGAAAGACATTTCAGAAGAGATATTTTTGACATTATACGTTTCAAAACCGCCTTTGTCATCTTTGTTTTTTTGTCGCCACACTTTCAGTGTGAGATTCATATTGTAGTGTTCCATATTCTTATTAATTTGATAATTTGGTAGTTTGATAATTTGGTAATGATTTTTTAGAAGTAGAAATGATTTTAGATAAAATTTTATGTATTGAATTACATGTATCAAGTAATTTTTCTGTAGTTGGATAAAATGATATTTGATTACACAATAGCAACCAATATTCAGTTTCATCTGTTTCTTTTGCAGCCAATTTCATTTTATGAATGAAATCAACTTTGCTTTCTGCATTCTGAGCTTCTCTAACATTAGCCCCAATTGAAGTTGCTGACCGAAATAATTGTCTGGAAATATTAAATTCCTTCTGCCCTTCTAATTCTTTACAATAATATATCACTTCAATGGCGAATTGAAATGTTTCATTTACTCTTGTATTATCTTTATTCGTCTGCATTGTCAAATCAACACATCGTCAAATCATCAAATTATTTATAACTTCTCGCTGCTATTTTAATGTTTTCGTACACTAAGTCTTCTTTGCTTAAAGACCAGCTGCTGTCGCCTTTGTAATCCCAAAGTGCAACGTATTTATAATGCACATCATCACGCAATGCTTCTCCGTCTTCAGTTTGATATTCTTCTCTGAAATGACCTCCGCAGCTTTCATTTCTGTCTAAAGCATCCAAACACATCAATTCACCCAATTCCAAAAAGTCAGCAACTCGACCTGCTTTATCCAATTCAGGATTAATCTCATTTACACCACCCGGAATTTTCACATCTGACCAAAATTCTTTTCTCAGAGCTTTTATCTCTTCGATAGCTTCCTGCAAATCGTGTGCATTTCTGGCCATGCCACACTTATTCCACATGATTCTGCCTAATCTTTTATGAAAACTTTCAACGGATTTGCTTCCTTTTACACTCATCAGTTTATTTATCCGCTCCTGAACACCATTTTCAGCTTCGACAAACGCAGGATGGTCAATAGAAATCGGTTGGGTGGCAATTTCATCTGCCAAATAGTTTCCGATAGTGTAAGGAACAACAAAATAACCATCTGCCAAACCTTGCATTAAAGCAGATGCACCTAAACGGTTTGCGCCATGGTCAGAGAAATTACATTCTCCCAAAGCATAAAGCCCCTGCACAGTTGTCATTAATTCGTAATCTACCCATAAGCCTCCCATTGTGTAATGCACAGCCGGATAAATACGCATCGGAACTTCATAAGGGTTCTCTCCAGTAATTTTCTCATACATATCAAACAAGTTACCGTATTCTTCTTTTACCACTTCTTTGCCCAATCTTATCAATGTTGCTTCATCCGGATTTTCTATCCCATGTTTAGATGCCTCAGCACGACCGTATTTATTTATCAAATTATATCTGAAGTCAAGATAAACAGCTTGTTTTGTAGTACCCACACCATACCCTGCATCACAACGTTCTTTAGCAGCACGAGAAGCCACATCACGAGGTACGAGATTACCAAATGCGGGATATCTTCTTTCTAAATAATAATCACGCTCATCTTCCGGAATATCATTTGCTTTTCTCGGATCGTCTTTCATTTTAGGTACCCAAATACGCCCGTCATTTCTCAATGACTCTGACATGAGTGTCAATTTTGACTGATGATCACCTGTAACCGGAATACAAGTAGGATGTATTTGTGTAAAGCAAGGATTACCAAAATAAGCACCTTTTCTATGCGCTTTCCAAGCAGCTGTAACATTGGATCCCATGGCATTTGTAGACAAATAAAATACATTGCCATATCCTCCGCTTGCTAATACAACAGCATGACCAAAGAATCTTTCAATTTTTCCGGTCACTAAATCGCGGGTGATAATTCCTCGGGCTTTACCATCAATTATTACGACATCTAACATTTCATGCCGGGTGTATTGCTTAACACTTCCCAAGGCAACTTGACGTTCTAAGGCAGCATATGCCCCAAGTAACAATTGTTGACCTGTTTGTCCGGCTGCATAAAAAGTACGTTTTACTTGCGTACCGCCAAATGAACGATTATTCAGATAGCCACCATATTCTCTGGCAAAAGGAACGCCTTGCGCCACACATTGGTCAATGATGTTTACAGAAACTTCTGCTAAACGATAAACATTGGCTTCACGGGCACGGTAATCACCGCCTTTTATGGTATCATAAAATAAGCGATACACGGAGTCACCGTCATTTTGATAATTTTTAGCGGCATTAATTCCCCCTTGTGCTGCTATTGAGTGTGCTCTGCGAGGAGAATCCTGAAAACAAAATGCCTTTACTCTATAACCTAATTCGCCTAAAGATGCCGCAGCTGATGCACCTGCCAGACCGGTACCCACTACAATAATTTCAAGTTTGCGTTTATTAGCTGGATTTACCAGTTTTACATGACCTTTATAGTCTGACCATTTTTTATCAATTGGTCCCGCCGGTATTTTAGAATTTAGTGTCATATACTGAATTTGAAATTTTTAAAATAGTTATTGTTTACCTGTTTTGAAACCAATTTTTTGAGTTGGTTTATTTTTTTGGATTAATAATTTTTTCAGCACATTAAAGATTGCTGCAATATCATCATCATGTTGTGTCAATTTCATTTCAAGCTGATTTAATTTCAACAAGATTTCCCTGTGAGATAAAAGCAATTCACGCATTTTAGTAAATATCCGGATAATCTGAATATTGACCTGAATGGCTTGCTTGCTGTTTAAGACACTTGACAGCATGGCAACGCCTTGTTCTGTAAAAGCATATGGCATGTTTCTGATTCCCATTTTTTCTTTATTGGATATCACAAATTGTGATTTCCAATTTTCAAAATCCTGATCATTAAACTGAAACATGAAATCTTCAGGGAATCGTTCGCAATTTCTTTTTACCGCCTGGTTTAATACACGCGTTTCTACTCCATACATTTCTGCTAAATCTCTATCTATCATCACTTTTTTATCCCGAATGATAAAAATTTTGTTTAAAATGATATGTTCAGAAACATTTACCAATGTATTACCTTATTTTGTAAAGAAAACGACTAAAGCAATCAATGCAAATAAAGCAGGCACAATAATAGCAAATGCTGTTCCTGTTTTTTTGATAATGGGTGTATACTTTTTGTGATTCAATCCTAATGACTGGAATGCACTTTGAAAACCGTGTAATAAATGGTAGCCCAAGGAGATGAATGCAATGATATAAACCAGTAAAACAAATGGATTTCTCAATGCCTCAGTAACCATCGTATAGGAATCTTCATCTTCGTGTGTAATATACAAGGCTTTTTTAGTGGGAAGCCAAAACTGATATAAATGTATAACCAGAAAGATAAGCAACAAGCTGCCCAAGATAGCCATAGAACGAGAATACCAGGTTGAATTGGCATTGCCCGGTGAAACAGCATATCCGACAGGACGTTTGCTCTTATTTTCAAAGTTTAGTTTCAATGTCATAACAATATGTGCTATAAGCCCAAGGAATAATCCTACTTCGATGATGCGCATCAGCCAAAAATGAGACATGAAATAAGCAACATCATTAAACGTATCTCCGCTGCTATCCATAATAATTGTCAAATTACAACCCAGATGAACTACTAAAAAGGTGATTAAGAATAAACCTGTAAGCCCTACTATAATTTTTCTGCCGACAGAAGATGTGAAAAGATTACTATTTGCCATAAAACGATTTGTAAAATTCGATGCAAAGTTAAAAGTTTATACATACAATTAAAGCGATTTGGCATAAAATTTATGCACAACAAGAATCGAAAAGCCCATATTTTCAGTGAATATGACGAAAATCACAAAATCTAATACATATATAAAATTACATATTAGGATGATATACTTTTTCGGCGGTTTGCAGGATGACTGTTTTATCCATAGACATGGGCTTGCATTGTTGTTTTACAAACAAATCCATCTGATCGTCATAATGCTTATTTCCTTCCACATTGCTGGCGCCGTAAGGTGAAATACTTTCGATAATCGGTCCGTTTTTTGTAAACTGCACTAATTCTATATACGTCTCTCCTACTTCAGCTTTGTACATACCGTCCTGATATTCTTTTACATACATAGCTGCAATAACATCTGGAACGCCGGCTACAGGCAATGCTTTATTTCCTCTTACCAGTTTTTGAAAATCGCCCAAAGGAATCTCAAGTTTTCCGAAGTATTTGAGAAAATGGTGTTGTGCATCTTCAACACATTTTGCCAGAAAAGATTCTTTTACTCTAGCTTGTACGGCAGGAAAATTGCCGTCTTTAATCAGCTGATCAATTACTTTTTTTATAACAAATGCAACGAGTGCTGCTTGCTTATTATCAACATCTGCACTGCGATTCCATTTACTCAACACAGCAATAGTTTGTTTTATCTGAGGATATTTTTCGGGAGATAAATGCAGCAGGTCTTCAATATTTTCCATTGCATAATTATAGGCGGGATTCATAAAAGAAACATCATATTTTATTTTCTTAAAACCATCATATGACAATTTTCCGGAATGTGCAAACAGGTATTGTGTGCGTATACTTCTGTTATTTTCTAAAAAGAAATAATCTTTTTCAAGCGGATGATAATGTTTTACACAGTTTTCATCAAATGCAGTACAATAAAATGGTGTATTATTATTATTATGCACATAACCGCATACAGGATTTATTATTTTAATCAAGCTATCATATGGCCAGTAATGATTAGTTTTCCATAAGGTTGCAGAGGTATCTCCCGGTAAGGTATGCCACCAGTCGTAGCTTCTGTTTTTATAGGGAAATTGTCCCATATCGGCATACATAATATTATTCTCTTTATCGGCATAAATGACATTAAGCCCGGGGAAGGCCATCATTTTTAAAGCATCAGTAAATTCAGCAAAATTTGTAGCTTTATTCATCCGATACCATTGTTCGGCTGCCCGGATATCAAATGCTGACGGGAAACGGACTGCAAAATATTTTCCTTCGTGTTCCAGGACAGGACCATAAACAGATTCATAATATTTTTTAGTAACAGGAATTTTTATAAACCAAAATAACTTTACCTTTAATTTTACTTTTTTCTCTGTCAATTCCTGCCATTGTCCATCATACTTATACTGGATTTTCCCATCTTGTTTCCTGGTCGTTAATAAATAGACATCATCGTGGTCAGCAAATGAAACGGTATGTGCCCATCCTAAATGCTGATTGGCTCCGTGGAATAAAGTAACACCACCCGGAAAAGTTGCCCCCAGCATATCCCAGCCTTCATCTGTATGCACATGTGCTTCATACCACGAATAAGGCCCTTCTAATGGTTGATGAGAGTTGATACCCAAATACACATTGCCATCCTTCGTTTTATTGCTGTTTAGCGCGAAGCCATTACTGCCTTTTGGTGCCAGCAGATTATCAGTTTTTATCGTGCCGTCAGAAATTTTCATGACCGAATAAGGCACGTTGGTCATCAATGCAAAACCCAAAACATAACCGGTAATAATATCTTTTTCATTAACCGGAAATGCATCTTTTATCCAGACTTTATCCGGATTTTTTGCTGCAAAATCGTTGCAAGCTTGTGCGTAGGCAGTCAGCATGGCTCTGAATTTTGGAGTAAATGCCGAATCAAAATATTTCTCTGTTGTTTCTCTTGCGCCGACAAAAGCACATAAAAAATCCATCATAGCACCTTCTTTTCCTTTTACTTCTGCCAGTCTTCCTCGTGCAGTCAGAAAATTTTCCTGCATAGATTTAAAATCATCTTCTGCTGTAGCCCATGCTAATCCATAAGCAGCTTCCTCATCTGTATGAGCATAGATATGAGGTACTCCCCAAGCATCACGAATGATTTCAATATTTTGCTTGTTAATAGCAAAAAGAAATTGTGAACTAAAAATAATTAAAAATAACAATGGTAATTTCATAGTTTTCATTGCAAATATTTAGATTAAAATAGGTATTTCTACTGGAAATAAAAAATGGAATGATTTTTTTATAAGCATCTCAATAACTAATGACTAAAATTAAGAAAGATATAAGTAGTGCTTAGTCCTATAAATATTTATTTAGTTTATACTTATCTCATCTAATTTCTTTTGCATTAAATGAAGTCTTAGCTTTATAGGTTCTGCTGGAGCAAACAGGTAAGCATTTAAAGCAATATCCGGAATTAATTGTCTTTTCAGTGCAATTTTAGAAAGCTCTAAGATATCTTTATCAATTTTTCCTTCCAATAAATATTGACCAAACCCCGTAGCAATAATAGCATCATCCATTGATGATATACTAATATAACCCATTATATTTTGTATAACTCGATTGATACTATCTGTTACTCCTTTATTATATGGTTTATTTACATCTTCTGCCATTTCTTTTGCTGATTTTTCGATACTTACCTCCATTTCTTTCGTAATCAGATTTGAATCATTAGCAATCTTTAAGACAAAACTCCGTATTTCAAGTGTGTCTAGGGTATATATATTAAATTCAGGAAATCCCCATTGCTTAAATAATAGATTTACAAAATCTACACAAGATTTTTGTTTATTCAATTTTCTCCATTTAACAAACTCTTGTAATGCATCCCACCCACTATCATTCCCAAATGGAGAAATTTCATCTGCTTCATTCCAATAGAATTCATCTGTAAATAATCTTAATGTGCATTTTGTTTTGACAAAACATAAATACTATTTAATTCAGCAGGAACTGGATTTAATTCTTTCTTTTTGTTACGTATTTCAGAAAAATAAAAACCTGTATATAATACTACTATAAATACCAATCCAAATATCCTAAATGATTTCATACTCTAAATTAATCCACCAGATGTTCTCCTGCTGTTTTCTTTGCACTTATTTTATGAAA
>CAZPBT010000127.1:0-8460 GCA_964584555.1 uncultured Chitinophagales bacterium | reverse complement strand
ATTTAGAAAAATTAAACTTTGTAGTTTAGAAGCCGTTCAATTGAGCGGCTTTTTTATATTTTCGTCAATGTGGACAAGCCAAAGTGGAAGATAAGTTTATTTTGTCATTTTTTATTATTTTTGAAAGGTGATAAATATAGCATTGATTGGTTATGGTTATTGGGGGCCAAACTTACTTAGGAATTTCACTTCCAATCCCAATTGTACAGTAAAGGTTGTGGCAGATTTTAAGTCTGAACGTTTGGACTTGGCTAAAAAGTTTTTGCCCGGCATCAATACAACACAACAAATTGATGATGTTTTTTTCGATTCTTCTATTGATGCAGTTGTCATAGCAACACCTGTTTTTACACATTTTGGTTTAGCAAAAAAAGCCTTGGACAATGATAAGCATGTATTGATTGAAAAACCAATGACTTCTACTGTCGAAGAGGCATCAGTGTTGATAGAACTTGCAACTAAAAAAAATAAACTATTAATGGTTGACCATACTTTTTTGTACACCGGAGCGGTACAAAAAATGAAGTCTATGATAGCATCTGATGAGATTGGTAAAGTAAAGTATTTTGATTCTACACGTATTAATTTAGGGCTGTTTCAGCCGGATGTAAATGTATTATGGGATTTAGCTCCGCACGATATTTCTATCTTAACTTATTTAATAAACGACAAGCCAATCAGTGTACAAGCTACAGGTATTTCACATACACATAATGACATTGAAAATATCGCATACCTAACGGTAAATTATGCATCTGATTTTATTGCACATTTTAACTGTTCCTGGACATCTCCCGTAAAAATCAGGATGATGCTGATAGGTGGCGATAAAAAAATGCTGGTATTTAATGATTTGGAACCTACAGAAAAAATTAAAGTGTATGATACCGGCTACAGTCATAAAACGGACGAAGAGAAGCAAAGAATCTTAGTTGACTACAGAGCAGGGGATATTTTTATTCCTAAAATAGAAACTAAAGAAGCACTTTCAGGAATGGCAGCAGATTTTATAAATTGTATTATCAACGGAAAGACACCGATAGCCTCTGCAGCATCAGGATTAGAAGTAATAAAAATTTTAGAAGCATCTCAGGCATCAATTAAAAATAAGGGAAAAGAAATTATCATATAAAATGGAACTCATTTCAGAAAATTCACCGAAAAGATCCTTAAACGAAGTAGCTGTGGGCAGCAATGTTAAGATTTTTGATTTTGTCAATGCTTATAAATGTACGATTGATGATAACTCTAAAGTAGGGGCATTTGTAGAAATCCAAAAAGGTGCTACGATTGGAAAAAACTGTAAAATCTCTTCACATACTTTTATATGTGAAGGCGTGCATATTGCAGATAACTGCTTCATTGGTCACGGTGTAATGTTTACGAATGATTTATTTCCCAGGGCAACAAATCCTGATGGATCAGCACAAACGGATGCAGATTGGGAGCTTATTGAAACTTTTGTAAAAAAGGGTGCGTCAATTGGGAGTAATGCAACTATTTTATGTGGTATTACTATCGGCGAAAATGCACTTATTGGTGCTGGTGCTGTTGTAACCAAAGATGTTCCTGAAAATACTGTAGTAGCTGGAAACCCGGCTAAAGTTATAAAGCAGATATAGTTCGGGCACTCGATTTTTTTTCTTATTTTTACTCATTGATTTATGGAAAAGATACCTTGTTTAGACTTAAGTATTCAGCACGCTCAGCTTAAAACCGAAATATTTGATGCTTTTGAGAAAGTATATGCAAAAACAGCTTTTTCAGGTGGTTCTTTTGTTGAAGAATTTGAGAACCAGTTTGCATCTTTTTGCCAGACAAATTATGCCATTGGTGTCAGTAATGGAACCACTGCGTTACATCTGGCAATGCTTGCATTGGGCATTGGACAAGGAGACGAAGTCATCATACCGGCAAATACATTTATAGCCACAGCTTGGGGCGTTTCACATGCCGGAGCAACTCCGGTTTTTGTAGATTGTACAGCTGATACTTGGGAAATAGATGTTGCTAAAATTGAAGAAAAAATTACGGCTAAAACAAAAGCTGTTATCGGCGTTCATTTATACGGACAGCCATTTGATATATATGCCGTAAAAGCAATTTGTGATAAGCATAATTTATTTTTAGTAGAAGATGCAGCACAGGCGCAAGGGGCACGTTATAAAGGAACTTCAGTTGGTGGTTTTGGTGAGATGGCATGTTTTAGCTTTTATCCCGGAAAAAATTTGGGAGCTTGCGGAGAAGCCGGAGGTATCACAACGAATAATGAAAGTTATGCCGAGCATTTGCGCAGCTTGAGAAACCATGGTTGCAAAGTACGCTACTATCACGATGAGATTGGATTTAATTACAGAATGGGGGGCTTGGAAGGAGCATCATTGCAAGTAAAAATGAAGTATCTTGAAGGCTGGAATAACAGAAGAAGAGCAATAGCTAAAAGGTATTTGACAGAAATAAAAAACGATAAAATAAAAATGCAACACCAGCCGGATTTTGCTGATTCTGTATTTCATCTATTTGTCGTTACTGCAGAAGATAAAGACGGATTTTGTCAATACTTAACAGACAATAACATCATTCCTGCATTTCATTATCCGGTACCGTGTCATTTGCAAAAAGCATACGCACATTTAGATTATCGACAAGGCGATTTTCCGAATGCAGAATATTTGGCTGCACATTGCATTAGTTTGCCAATGTATGCAGAATTGACTGAAGAACAAGTAGATTATGTGATTGAAGCAGTGAATAAATACTAATGACAGATCTCTTAATATTCCCTTTTAATGGCAATGGATTGGAAGCCTTAGATTGTTTGGGCGATAAGCATAATTTTATTGGATTTATTGATGATGAAAAGTCTAAATTAAATCAAACACAATATGAGGTTTTTGATAGGAGTGTATTAGCTAAGTTTCCCAAAGCAAAAATATTGGCTGTGCCGGGAAGTCCATTAACTTTTAGAAACAGAAAAAATATTATTGCATCATTATCGATTTCCTTAGACAGATATACAACTGTGATACATCCGAGTGCACAAATCGGAAAGAAAGCACATATCGGTACTAATTCATTAATTTATGCTAATGTGGTAATTACTTCAAATGCACATATCGGTCACCATGTTTGTATTCTTCCTAATTCTGTAGTACATCACGACAGTAGTGTTGGAGATTATACACTTATCGGATCTTGTGTTTGTATTGCAGGTCATACTAAAATAGGCGAGAATTGCTATGTTGGTAGTGGTTCTAATATAATAAATGGAATTACTATAGGGAATGAGGTGCTGATTGGTATGGGAAGCAATGTAATTCAAAGTTTTGAAAATCAGGTAAAGATTGTAGGTAATCCTGCAAAAATGATATGAGTAATAGTTTATCATTGATTATTCCATTGTACAATGAAGCAGACAATGTTTCACGTTTAGTGACTTCTTTAAATTCTTTTTTTCAGGAAAATACATTATTCAAAACTGAAATCATCTTTGTAAATGATGGTTCATCAGATGATACATTACTGCAATTAAAACAGCAAATATTCCTGAATTATAGTGTAAAAATTATTTCTTTTTCTAAGAATTTTGGTTCTCATGCAGCCTTAAGAGCAGGTATACTACAAGCTACATCTGAATATATTACATTTACCTATGCAGATTTACAAGACCCATTAGAGCTTATTGTCCAATTATATACAAAAGCAATTGCAGAAATAGATATTGTATGGGCAATACGGGCAAATACAAAAAATACATTATTTGATACCCTTTTTTCCAGAGCGTATGCAAAATTAATGCAGAAATATGCATTTCCGGATTTTCCGGAAAAGGGATTTGATATCGTGCTGTTTAATTCAAAAATAAAACATGAATTAGATAAAAATATCGAATCTAATTCTAATATATTTCTTCAGATACTTGGAATGGGATTTCGTCAGGATACGATTTACTACGACAAACAAGAACGTAAAATTGGCAAATCAAAATGGACAATATCTAAGAAGATAAAATTATTAATTGATTCTTTTGTAGCATTCTCATATGCACCTATTCGTTTTGTTTCGCTTATTGGTATTTCTTTTTTTCTAATTGGCATTTTTTGGACTATATATATCGGTTCTAGGAAATTGCTTTATGATGATATTGCTTCAGGATGGCCTATGTTGACATCTATTTTATTATTAGGCTTTGGTATTACGAATATCGGATTAGGTATTATTGCTGAATATTTATGGCGAACTTTAGATGCTTCTCGTAAACGACCGGTTTTTATTATAGATGAAATAATTGATTTAAAAAATGACAACTAAAAAAATACTTATAACAGGTGGTGCCGGTTTTATCGGTTCACATTTGACAGATTATTTACTTCATTTGGGACATCAGGTAGTTGTTCTGGATAATCTTTCTAATGGAAAAGAGGAGAATCTTGCTGATGCAAAACAAAACCCAGCTTTTACTTTTATTAAAGGTGATATTCTTAGCAAAGAAGATTGCAATGAGGCTGTTCAAGGCTGTGCTTATGTATATCATTTGGCTTGCTTAGGTGTCCGTCATTCTATTCACTCGCCTTTTGAAAATCACAGAGTAAATGCAGAAGGAACACTGAATGTACTCGAAGCTGCAAAGAGAAATGATGTAGCGCATTTTTTCTATATCTCTACTTCTGAAATTTATGGAAGAACAACTTCATTTCCTATTACTGAACATGCAGCAACTGCTCCATTGACAGTTTATGGTGCAAGCAAACTCGCCGGTGAGCATTATACAAATGCCTATCATGAATGTTATGGCTTGCCCGTTACGGTTTTGAGGATATTTAATAACTATGGACCAAGAGCTCATTATGAAGGAGATGCAGGAGAAGTAATACCGCGAAGCATTGTCAGAATATTAAATGATGAAAAACCGATTGTCTTTGGTGATGGCAGCATCACCCGCGATTTCTTTTATGTAAAAGATACGGCAAGAGCCTTATCCGGATTGATAGATAAACGCAATGAAGTAAATACATTGACCATTAATATTGGAACAGGCAACGAAATTACCATGAAAGATCTTCTTGAAAAATTACTGATTGCCATGAACCGAACAGATTTAGGAATTGAATTTTTACCCGACAGACCTGCTGATGTGCCGAGATTATGGGTAGATGCTCAACAATTCTATACAATTACCGATTTTAAATCAAGGTTTACATTTGAAGCAGGTTTGAATGAAACCATAAATTATTATGTAGCCTTGTCAAAAGAAAAGAACTTAATTAAAGACATTAAGGTTCAAAATTGGCAAAATTAATAGCATTACTTAACTTCGTAGAATGAAAATACCAGTTGCCAAACCTTATTTAGATAAAGATGATGCACAAAATGCGTATGATACCATACTTACAGGATGGGTAACTCAAGGGCCGCGTGTGCAAGAATTTGAAGAAAAGTTTGCCGCTTATGTTGGCAGTAAATATGCAGTAGCTTTATCTAATTGTACTACTGCACTGCATTTAGCCATGATAGTTGCAGGAATAAAAGAAGATGATGAAGTAATATGCCCGTCGATGAGCTATGTAGCTACCGCCAACAGCATTCGCTATGTGGGAGCTAAAGTAGTATTTGCTGAAGTAAATCCTGTAACCTACAATCTGGATGTAGATGATGTGCGCAAAAAAATTACATCTAAAACAAAAGCGATTTTATTGGTTCATCAAATTGGAATGCCGGCTGATATTGATGCTTTTAAGGCATTGTGTGATGAATATAAATTAATACTGATAGAAGATGCGGCTTGTGCAGCAGGATCTGCTTATAAAGGAAAAAAAATTGGCAGTCATTCAGATTTGGTTTGTTTTTCTTTTCACCCAAGAAAGGTAATCACTACCGGTGATGGTGGAATGATAACTACCAATAACGAGGTCTATAGAGAAAGAATTAAATTATTGCGTCAACATGCCATGAGTATCAACGACAGAGTAAGGCATGAATCGGATAAAGTAATTTTTGAAGATCATATTGAGTTGGGATATAACTACCGTATGACGGATATTCAGGCGGCTGTGGGTATCAAACAATTGGAAAAATTAGATAAAATAGTAGAAGAACGACGTAAAATAGCTTTACAGTATCATGAAGCATTCAAGGATATTGATTGCATTAGACTACCTTATGAGGAAGAAGGTTATTTTACAAATTACCAGTCTTACAGTATTTATCTTAAACCCGAATGCCCGATAAGCAGAAATGATTTGATGCAAAAATTATTGGATGTTGGTATTTCAACGCGACGAGGCGTAGTAACAGCACACAGAGAAACAGCTTACAAAGATTATGAAGTATATAATCTACCCATATCAGAAGATGCCAGTGATAATAGTATTGTTATACCACTGTACTACCCTATGACGCAAGAAGAGGTAGCATATGTGATTCTCAATATTAATATGCTAATTCGAACCTTATGAGCTATTTTCTAAGTGCCTTTTTTCATTATTTTTTAGTTTTAGAGTTTGTTATTTTTTTATTTTATTTTACAGGCTATTATTTAGCCTTTTTTATTAAAGAAGATACTACCTCTCCCTATTTTACTTTTTTTTACAAGTCTGTCATTGGAATGGTGTTTTGGGTAACACTTTTTTCGGCTTATGTTACAAGATTTAAGACAATAAATATTCTTTTTGTTATAGTTTGTTTGTTTTTATTGTATAGATTACGGGATAAGTTCAATCTTTCTAATTATAAAAACAATAGCAGTCCAATGCTTTCGTTGCCAATCGTAGCAACTGTTTTTTTTTATAGTTTCATTATATTTGCCTATAAGTCATATTCAGAAATTCCGTATTCAAATATTCAAATTCCGGCTACTTTTTTTGATACAATATTCTATTCAAAAGTATCAGACTATATTTACCTTACTGGCAACGAGAATTTTTTTCAAGAAGCAAACCTGATAAGTTCAAATTTTCATGGTGTGACAACCTATCATTATTTTGAACTCTGGTTGACAAATTTGATTGCCGTACCATTTAAGTTATTATCCATTAATGTTCTAAAAATTATAGTGAGCCCCTTATTAGTGTTCTATATCAGCTTGGGATTCTTGTCATTAATTGAAATATATAAAAAAATAAATTGGCAAGAAATTTTAATTACTCTGTTGTTTCTATTTGTAGCAGGAATACAATGGAAATTCTTCGATAAATTCGATTTTATTAACTTAATGGCACCTTTTAATAAGTTTCCTATAATTAATATTTTAACTGGACCTAAAATACTACTTCAAACAATCATTTTACTATTATCAATTATACTGTTACTTAAAAACCAATACCGTCTTTTTGTAATTCCACTGCTCTGTTTTCCGTTTATAAATGTAACCACTTTACCGTCTGTATTTGGAATGATATTTATGATAAATATTGCGTCGATCATTTTTAAACTACCGGGATATAAAAATTATGCAATAGGAAATATTTCAACTCTGATTGTTATATCTATTTGTTTTTTTGTTTTTTATACACTAAATAAACCTTCCATCCAATATGTTGGAAATCTAAATATACTTGAACTTATTAAAAATAATATATTGACATATTTTCCGACAAAAATAAATTATATGTCAGGTATGGTAATTTCGTTTTTAGCTTATTATTTTCTGTTTGTTCTGTTTATGGTAATACAATATAAGTACATAGTAGAATTATTTAAAACAAATAATAAATTCCGGATGCTCGTTGCAATATACTTATTTTGCTTAGTTATTGCTCTGCTTTCGATATCACTTCTGTCAGGTATCCCAGATTTCTTTCAGTTTTTTGGAAATATATATGAATCACTGTTATATCTGTTTCCCTTTTTGTTATATGTTTCCTTTCAAAAAAATGGTAAGAATTTTAAATATTTGTATATTATTTTAATAATTTTTGTTGCATCCTTTAAATTTATACAGGAAACCAATCTTAGAAGCTCAAGTAGGGAGCAACATTATTCCGAAAATTATCTTAAACATATACGTAGTGCTTTAATTGAGACGACAAACCCTTTAGGAGCATGCATATATAATAATTATGACAGTCTTAATGGTCCTCCGGATCATAATCGCCTTGGTTGGTATATTAAATATATGTATAATTACTATAATACAGTGAGTTTGTCTACTTTTGACTTGAAAAGCAAAATTGATATACCACAAATTCAAAGTATTTTGAAATACCAAGCCTATTATAATTATGTAGTACAATCATCGCTTACTAAAGACTCCATACTTAATGCAGATGATTTGAAAATTAAATTTCTTAGAAAATATAATATTCAATATCTGATCGTTGGTAGGAATGATTCGATTCCCGATAATTTCTCACCATACATTTCTAAAAAATTGGTAGATAGCATGAGCGGGGAAAAGTTTATTTTACTAAACAAATGGAACTGATAATACCCTCCTTACATTCACCCTACAATTCTTTAAGG
>CAZPBT010000126.1:4844-8526 GCA_964584555.1 uncultured Chitinophagales bacterium | reverse complement strand
AACTATAAAACTAATTAACTATAAAACTAATTAACTATAAAACTAATTAACTACTAAACTAATTAACTACTAAACTAATTAACTACTAAACTAATTAACTATAAAACTAATTAACTATAAAACTAATTAACTATAAAACTAATTAACTACTAAACTAATTGTAAAAAAGTTTCCCATTCTTAGCGTAATCTACCAGTATTTGTGCGGCTTTGAATCGTGCGCCGTATTTTTGTTCCAGTTCATTCAGAATTTCTACCACTTTTGCAACACCCAAACTATCAATGTAACGGAATGGCCCGCCACGGAAAGGAGGGAAGCCCAAGCCGAATACTGCTCCTATATCGCCGTCTAACGGATTAGCAATTATACCTTCTTCTAAACAAAGTGCGGCTTCATTCACCATTGCCATAGCACAGCGCATTTGTATTTCGTGTGCATCGAATTTCTTTCTGCTATTGCCACCATAATACGAATAAATCTGACTGTCCACCTGGCCTTGTACTTTTTTGCCATTTTCATCATATTTATAAAACCCTTTTTTGTTTTTTCTGCCTTTATATCCGGCTTTAGAAATTTCTAACAAGGTTTTACTTACTTTGAAATCCGGGCGCTGTTTCAGCATTTCCTGCATCAGCTCACCACTCATAATATGCGCACCTACATCTATTCCCACTTCATCAGCCAAAGTAATCGGCCCAACAGGATAACCGAATAAATTCATCTCTTTGTCTATCTGCAAAATATCGCCGCCTTCGTCCAGCATCAATTGTGCTTCATTCATCAACGGAGCTAAAATACGAGTGGTATAAAATCCGGGACCATCATTTACAACAATGACCGTTTTGCCTTGTCGCACGCCCACATCATAACAAGTTGCTGTTACCCAGTCAGCAGTTTTGTCAGTTTTTATAATTTCCAAAAGAGGCATTTTAGGCACGGGAGAAAAATAATGCATACCGATAATCAACTCAGGATGCTTGGCTTTTGCCGCTATTTCTTTGATAGGCAATGCTGAAGTATTGGATGCGAATATGGTATTTGGTTTTGCATTGGCTTCAACATCCGCTACTATTTTTTGTTTGAGATTTAAATCTTCAAACACAGCTTCTATTATTATTTCCTGATTGTCTAAATCTTCATAATTCAAACTGCCGGATAAGAGTGCCATTTTTTCTTCCAACTCTATCTTGGTCATTGCCTTTTTCAAAACACGTTTGTTGTTATCGTCATATATTGTTTTGAATGCCGCATTAATCATATCCTGATTGACATCTTTGAGCAGTACATGCATGCCATCATCTATTGAAACTTCGGCTATGCCGGCACCCATAAAACCTGCACCGATCATGCCCATTCGGTGTACTTTTTTTATCAGTTTTTCGTCGTAAGGATTTTTCTTTTTGTCCGTCATGGCAAAAAAGATATTAATCAGTTGTTTAGAAACATCACCAAGTAATAATTCTTCAAATTTTACGGCTTCGGCATCCAGTCCTTTTTCCATGCCTTGATTCCAGCCTGTTTCTACGCATTCTAAAATTTTATAAGGTGCGGGATAGTTGCCATGTGCTTGTTTGTCCACCATTTTTTTAGCCTGATCGAAGACAATTTTATTCACCAAGGGCACTTCCATCACCATATTCATCAATTTAGATTGTAAGGCAGGAAACCCGGCTTTTAACGTATCAAAACTAATATCGTTGCGTTCTCTTTTTATAGGTGTAGCGGCAACTTCCAATGCCAGTTTTTCGGCTGTAGCTTGTAAGGCATTTACATGTACTACTTTGTCCACCAAGCCCATTTTTAACGCAGGGTATGGGAAAATATTTTTACCTGTCAGCATCATATCCAAAGCTGTTTGCAAGCCCACTAAACGTGGAAGTCTTTGTGTGCCACCACCGCCTGGTAAAAGTCCCAATTTTACTTCGGGTAATGCCATTTTGGTGGATTTGTCATTACTGCAAACCCGCGCATGGCAAGCCAGTGCAATTTCCAGTCCTGCACCTAAACAATTGCCGTTTATGGCAGCCACGATGGGCTTTTTGGATGCTGCTACTTTGTTCAGAATTGCATGACCTTTTCGTGTAATGGGCTCGAAGTCGCCCTTGTTTTTTACCTTTTGAAACATCTCAATATCCGCACCGGCAATAAAATCTTTTTTCTTACTGTTGATGACAAAAGCTTTGATGGAATCGTCTTTATCTAATTCCGTAAAAACATCTTCAAAGAGCTGAATCAAATCAGGACCCACTTTGTTGATTTTTTCATTTTTCTGATCCATCCAGATAGTGCATACACCATTGGGAGATTTTTGTACAGAGATATAATCTTGTTGTCTCATAAATTGTTTATTTGTTTTTAGGCACTTGGCACGAGGTATAAGTGATTATGCAATTTTTCTTTGAATACTTGAAATTAATCCATTTAATAATTTTGAAATTTCTTCTAATAAATTTTGAAATTCTATGTATTTCTCAGAAGATAAATAGTTTAGGTTTTTTGAAATTAGTAGTAAAGTTTCAACTTTATAAACAGACCCTATTGAAATTTTAAGGAATTGAATATAGTTCTTTGCACTTGCTCTGCCATATCCTTCTGCCATATTTGAAGGAATTGAAACTACAGCTGGGGATATCAAATTGAATTTTTCTGATTCGGGAAATGTCTTAGTAACTGTATATATACTTGTAACAAGTTCCATTGAATGCTGCCACAAAATTGGATTTTTATAAGTTACATTACTTTTAATCATAAAATTGCCTTGTTAAAATAACTATCAAAAATTATATTATAACATATTACAAATCACAAATCACTAATTACTAATTACTAATTACTAATCCCACTTCTTAATCAACATCGCTGTGCCGTGTGCTCCAGCAGCGCAGGCAGCTAAGATGGCATATTTTCCGCCTTGTTTTTGTAAACGGTTAGCAGCCATCGTTAGCAGTCTTCCTCCGGTTGCACCAAATGGGTGACCAATGGATAAGGAGCCGCCCCATGCATTTATTTTTTCTTTTGGAATGCTGCCAACCGCACCTTCATATCCTACGTGTGATTTGCACCATTCTTCATTTTCCAAAGCTTTCAAATTGGCAAGCACTTGTCCGGCAAAAGCTTCGTGAATTTCCCAAACATCAATATCTTCCACTTTTAGTTTGTTTCTTTTTAATAATTCTGCAATAGAATAAGCTGGACCTAATAATAACTCATCATACAAATCAGCACCTGTAAATACATAGTCAACTAATTCAGCTTTAGGTTTTAAGCCTAATTCTTTCGCTTTCTCTTCTGAAGTCAGTAATACTGCTGTTGCACCGTCTGTCAAAAAGGAAGCGTTAGCTGCAGTAATCGTACCCACATATTTATCAAAGGCAGGTTTTAGTTTTGAAATTTTCTCTACAGTAGTATCACCACGAACTCCATTATCTTTAGAAATAGGCGTGAATTTAGGTGGTAACTGCACATCAATGATATCATCCATAAAACCGGCATCAAAGGCTTTGCCTGCATTTTGGTGAGAGGCTGCTGCCAGTTCATCTTGTTCCTCACGGGTAACTCCGAATTTTTGAGCTAATATTTCACAATCCTGACCCATAGTTCGTCCGGTGATAAACTCAGCAACAGCAGGTCTGTCCGGAAGAAAATCATTGGGTCGAAGCGTAGTTGCAAATTTTACATACTC
>CAZPBT010000126.1:0-4744 GCA_964584555.1 uncultured Chitinophagales bacterium | reverse complement strand
CGGGCAACGTTCTCCGTTTTCACATTTGAAATTACATTGCCGAATATCACTCTGTCTACTTCGTTGGGGTCGATACCCGTTTTATCCAATAACCCTTTAATGGCAAATTGCCCTAACTGGTAAGACATTAAATCCATATAATCAGTGCCCGACTTTAAAAATGGGGTGCGTACACCGTCAATAAAAACAACTTTTTTCATTTTACTATTTTTATCAAAAGTAAGAAATTCCAATGCATGCATTGTAAATTGAAAGTTAAGTTTGTCTATCGTAAAATGGGAATTAACAAAGGATAATAGCATCAACTTTGTATTCCTGCACAGTATAGAAAATCAATAAAGCATAGAAACTTATAAACAACATGAAGTTATTTATAGTGTAAAATAATAAATATTAATTTTAATTTTGTAATTTAAATTCTAAAGAAATACCAAATTCTTTTGGAAGAGGTTCCATAAATACGTAATAATCCATGGCTTTTGACTTATCCAGCTTATATTCTCCTTTCCAGAATTCGCCATTATACTTATCAACCGAAGATTTGCCAAGTTTATTCGTGTAATATTGTTGTAAATTGGCAAGTAACTGGCTTTGCTGAATGCTATCATTGACATAAATTTTTGCTACAACGATATCCAGTATATCATTTTCGTTAAAATAATATTCTATGTCTGCGTATTCTTGAAATTTTGAACTGTCGTCAGGAAATGTAACTTCATAAAACATATGGTCGGGGGCAAAATCAAAAAGCTTGGATGTTTCAGCTTTTTTGACGACATCCTGCTTGAGCCCAAAATTTACATTGCGAAAAATATTATTGTCGTTATCACCTACTATTGCAGAAAAATAGGGGGAACGGTTAGTAATATTGTCAGAAAATTCATGGTTTTTACAACCAGTGTGAAATATTAATAAAAACAATATGTATATATATCGGTATAGGCGCATCTTGTATGAATTACAGGTCATTATACATTTTTTCAATGAAAGAACGGATGTTTTTTAATCTTGAAATTACTTCTGCGTGTACTTGTGTGTCGTTCGTGTTTTTTTCTTTTAGTTTTTTGCGTGCACCATCTAAGGTAAACCCTTTTTCTTTTACTAAATGATAAATCATGCGGAGGCTGTCAATATCTTTTTGCGTATAAAGCCTGTTGCCTTTTGATGTTTTTTTTGGACGCAGTATGTCAAATTCTGTTTCCCAAAAACGCAACAGGGAAGGTGCCACATCAAACTGCTTAGCTACTTCGCTGATGCTGTAGTACATTTTTTGTATTTCTTTTTCTTTATAAGGCATTTGTCTTTTATTTCATCAAATTATCTAAAAAATTCGCAAGGTATGAGGCAATTAGCATTTGTTATTTATTATCTATTAATTAGAATTCACATTCGATATTTACAATTCATCTTACGATATTCTCTTTACGAAAATACTTTTTTTAATCAAATGATTGGTTGCTTTGCTCGGCTAATTTAAGCAATTGGTCATATTGTTCAGGTGAAATATCGTTAAAAAAGAAATTAACGGGATCTATTTTACTGGCATTTTTCCAAACTTCATAATGGCAGTGCGGTCCCGTGCTCTTTCCGGTGCTGCCGACCAGGGCAATGGTTTCCCCTCGTTTTACTTTTTGCCCAACACTTACTAATATCTTACTATTGTGACCATACAAGGTGTGATAACCATAGCCATGATTAATGACAACTTTATTTCCATATCCATCGCCCATCGGGCCTGCAATTTCTACAACACCATCTCCGGTAGCATGTACAGGAGTACCTGTTTCAGCAGTAAAATCTAATCCTGCATGAAAACGGGTAGTTTTATATACCGGATCTATCCGATAGCCAAAACCTGATGCAATACGCTTCAGGTCTTTGTTACTTACGGGCTGTATGGCCGGTATGCTTGCCAGCATTTCTTGTTTATTTTTAATCAATTTAGACAATTCATCAAAGGATTTGGATTGCACATAAGCAGATTTTTCAAGTTTCTCAATTTTGTTAAGCACACGATCAATGAGTTTTCCGTCAGGTACATTCTTTAGCTCACTGTAAACTTTAGATTGATTAATTTGACCGTTTCTCATATTGTCCGGTATAGGATCTGATTCAAAGATGACCCGATATATATTATCGTCCCGGTCGCCCATATCTTGCAATACTTTGGTTAATGCATCCACTCGTTTATCCAAAATATCATAGCGTTCCTGCATTTTTACCACTTCCAGTTTAGCTTCTTTTTCATCCGGTTTATCAAAAAGAGAATAGCCAAGTACCATGGCCAAAAAACCGAAAAAAAAGGCAGAGGTGAAAAAACCTGTTATGCGCAACAAGCGTTGTTTCCAACTCAACTTGTAACGCTCATATTTAAGCGTGTTTGGGTTATAATAGTATTTCTCTTTTTTCATGCCTAGCTTAGCCGCCCATAAAAATACGACTATCTCTTTATTTGGCGATATTAAATATCAATTGCACAAAATCTTAATTTGATTTGTATGCGGCTTCTACTTCAGTGATGAAAGTGTCAATGATGCGGGTTGTATGTTGTGGATCGACCATGTGATAGAGATGCTCTCTGAATAAATCTGTTTCATTTTTGTTAGTAACATCTATAATCTGAATTTTATCATCACCTTCATACAGCCTTGGTACAAACTTAGCCACGCCGTCTTTTTCACTCTTAAGTATTAAAATGCGTTTATTGAGTTTGGTCATATTGACTAATCCTTTTTGCTTGTCAAAGCTCATGGATTCTTGCAATGCAGAGTGTACCTGAATAGCAAATACTTTAGGTGGAATTTTATTCAGTGCTTTTTCAATTGGAATGCGATTGAGATGAGGCAATGAATCCATATTGGCCATCAGATATATAATACGCGATTTCATCGCTTTCCAGATATTACTGTTAGCCGAATCTTTTTTATCAATAAGCATTTCAGAAAAACTGATCCCCCTTTTTCTTACGCCATTTTTAGAGTCAAGAGGTATGATGCGACGAAATGCCAGTACGAATGGTTTTTCTATAATTGATTCAGAAAATGACATGGAAGGTATAATCACATTATCCAGGAAACCCAATAGAGCATGCTTGGCTTCTTCGCCAAAAAACGGATTTGCACCAATACGACCACGCAAATATTTTTTAATGCCGGGTAATTCGTCAATATGATGGTCGCTCATCAAGAAATAAATATTACCCATGGAATGATCAAAAATATAAACCGGATGACCTCTGTCGCCAAAAAACTCGACAACTGCATTTATATTGCGCATGACATGTTTGGAATAATCATCAACAGGCAAATCATTGGGTATAGTACCATAATGCATAGCCGCAGCAATATACTTAGTTGTCGGAATCGTGGTCAGTAAACCATCAAATGAGTTCAAACCAAGAAATCCATGAATGAGCAAGATAACGGGAAGTTTCTCTTTCGCATTTTCTTTATAAGGATAAGTTAAGTCTAAGCGAATGGTTGTCGTTCCAAAACGAGTGTCGCGCTTTATTTCAATTTGTGGCCAGGTAAGTGCTTCATCATCAATAAAAACAGTGAGTCTTTCTTTTACATTATCAATAAACCTAATAAAACTAGGACTTTCTGTAGGTTTTGCCGTTGTGCTGTAAAGCCATGCCAGTGGTCTTCTTTTATCTGATTTTGTAGCTAAAAAGGCAATTCGTTTTGTTTGTTGGAGAAAATAAGGTGTTGTTGTTATTTCTTTTTCTTTGTTAAGCAAGACGAGTGTAGAAACATCTCTGGATTCAAAGGCTTTTGAATTGCGCTCTATACCGGCAATTCTGCCTTTTGGGTTGGAAGCCAAAAATGCATAGTCAAATCCTGATTTATTATTTTCTCTAAGGAAGTTCGTAAGGGTAGAATTAAATTCCTCCATGTAAGCTTCCAGATGCTCATCATCAATATTTCTTCCTAAAACCTGTTCGCGGGTAATCATGCCCGTTCTCACCAGTGTCTTAAGAAACGGCCCTGCATGGAAAATACCTACCAGTCGTTCCTGGCTTTTTAATGGAGAATTGACAAAGGAATAGTAAATATTATGTGGGTTTTTAATTTTTGTATAATTGTCAAAAATATATTGATATACACCAGACGGCGATTGACCATGTGATAATCCGACCAGTAATTTTTCTCCTTTCTCTAATGCTTTATTTGCATAAGCTATAAAATCTTTTCCTACGGCTTCATTAAATTCTACTTTAGATTTAAAATATCGGGTATCGGGGGCATTGTAGGCAGGCAGATTTCCGGTAAGGTTCATAAACAGTTAACTAAAAGTGAGTATTAAAATTAAGCAATAATGCAACGAACATTCAAAGACTTGTATTTATGTCAATATTAATTTTTTCATCTTTGCCATGTCTGAGTTTATAAGTAATTGATTTAGTTAGAGTAATAATTTCCCATGTTTTTGTTATTTTGTTTGTACAAATTGTCTACATGATAAAACAATATTCTTTACAACTTCCGCCATTTGAAAAGGGACTTCATCTAATTACCAAACAAATTGTCTTACAATTGCAAAATTTACCGGAAAAAGGTTTGCTGCATTTGTTCATTCTGCATACTTCTGCGGGATTGATGATTAATGAAAATGCAGATCCTGATGTGCGTATTGACATGGAAAATTGGTTTAGCAGAACTGTAAAAGAAAATGAACCATATTACCGCCCTACGCTTCTGACTAACGAAAACTTATCTGGCACAAAATCAATTATCTGCAAATT
>CAZPBT010000125.1:0-8598 GCA_964584555.1 uncultured Chitinophagales bacterium | reverse complement strand
CCAATATCAAAGACATCCGAATCGCCTTTGAAGAATTTTTCTTTTACTTCACCCACCAGTTCTGTATCAAATATGGCAGGTCGCTCACTGATTTCGTGATAGCAAACCACATCTTCTCCAAAATAATGCACCACCATGCTTTTTCTGGTTAAGTTATAGTCTTTTATAGGTTCTGCACCATGCAACATATTGGCATGCCAGATGAGCAAATCGCCTTTTTTTGGCGTATAAATTACTTTGTTTAATTCAGGATGATTATTTAGCACTTCTTGTACTTTGGCCTCATATTTTTCATTTGCGTTTTCATCAAGCAAAAATCTCGTATTGTCATTAGGGTAATCTTCATTGTAGATGTAGGGCAAATCCTGTGAGCCCGGATAATAAAAAACAGGGCCTTGCATATCGCCAATATCTTCCAGCGCAAACCATGCCGCAACCAAATTTCCTTCAGGGAAAGTACTCATGTGTATAGAATCAGAATGTGCTTTCTGCTCGCTTCCTTTCATGAAATTGATAGTCTGGAAAGGGATGGCATTTCGTTCCATGATAAAATGAAATAATTGCAGTAAGCGCTTGTCCTTGATGACCTTGCGGATGGTGTAAGAATGTTTGTACGCGTTGAAAATTTTGCGTGCTGTGTAATTGAATTGCACCTTGTTTTTACCTATCAGTTCGTCCAGTTCAAAGTTGATGGAGTTGATGGTTTCTTCATCGAGAAAGTTTTCCCAAATGAGAAATCCTGTTTTGTGCCAGTGCAGCAGTTGTGCTTCTGCCGCTTCCGGAAAACGAATATATTCGGGATGATTAAGAATTTCATTTTGCCCTACAATTCTGTCCATCCAGGGAGATTTAAGCCGCAGGATTTTGAAATCGCGATGTGAGACAGAGTCGTAAATAGACTTTTTAATTTGATATAGATTGTAGAAATGCTTGTTGTGTTCCAGTCCTTTTTTATGAAAGCGATTGTAAATATATTGCAGCAACCGCACCCTCCTCAAGAATCCTTTATACTTAGCTATCCATTTCATTAGTGAACAAAGGTAAGAAATAGAAAAATATGCTGTATATTTCGGTTAAGATGAAGCCCGCCAAGAAGCAAAAGAAAGCAGGAACGAAAAATAAAATGGTTCAAAAAGTCACACCTGCCACCGAGCAAGTTGATGAAATAAAATTTCCTGTTGCTCTGATGCCGGAGTTAGACGAATTGATAAAGAAGAACCCGAATCGCTTGCTGGGCTGCGGGGGATAATATCACGTATATTTTCAGAATTACACATTTACTGTTATCTTTGAGATATGGATATAGCACAAATCAAAAAACTCATTCAGTTAGTGAATGACAACAATGTGGGTGAATTAAAGGTGGAAGAAGGCGACTTAAAAATCAGCATCAAGCACCGTGATTTTATCAAGCAAACAGTAGTTAGCGGTGCATCAGTAGCCGCACCTGTTGCCCAGCTCCAGTCGTTGCCAGCTCCATCCAATGAAGTAAAAGAAGATAAAACAACAGCTGAAAGCTCATCGGCTATAGCCATCAAAGCTCCGATGATTGGCACTTTTTATCGCTCCTCCTCTCCTGATAAGCCTGCATTTGTGAAAGTAGGCGATGTGATACAAAAAGGCGATGTCTTATGTATCATTGAAGCCATGAAGTTGTTTAATGAGATACAAAGTGAAGTATCGGGCAAAATCGTGAAAGTAAATGCAGACAATGCCCAGCCTGTAGAATACGATCAAGTTTTATTTTTAGTAGAACCCAATTAAATTAGCTAATTAGCTAATTATTTAATTAACTAATTTAGCATGTTCAAAAAAATCCTCATAGCCAACCGCGGTGAAATCGCCCTTCGTGTTATTCGTACTTGCCGTGAAATGGGCATAAAAACCGTTGCCATTTTTTCTACTGCCGACAAAGACAGTATGCACGTAAAGCAAGCAGATGAAGCTTTTTGCATCGGTCCTCCCGCCAGTAAAGATTCCTATCTGAAAAAAGAACAGATTATAGAAGCTGCTTTACTTACGGGTGTAGATGCCATACATCCCGGCTATGGTTTTCTGGCAGAAAATGAAGATTTCGCACGTCTATGTACTGAAAACAAGATAAAATTTATCGGCCCTACACCTAAGCAGATTGCTGCCATGGGTGATAAAATAACCGCAAAAGAAACTATGCAAAAAGCCAAGGTGCCTGTCATTCCGGGCTCTGAAGGCTTGATTACAGACATTAAAGAAGGCAAAAAGCTGGCAAATACTATCGGTTATCCCATAATCTTGAAAGCAACGGCCGGAGGCGGTGGCAAGGGCATGCGCATTGTGGTACATGAAGAAGAATTTGAATCTAATCTGATGCAGGCGCAGGCAGAAGCAGGCAGTGCGTTTGGCAATGCAGGGATGTATTTAGAAAAATATATAGAAGAACCCAGGCATATTGAGGTTCAGGTGGCCGGCGACCAGTTTGGCAATGCCGCCCATTTTTCAGAACGCGACTGCTCCATACAACGCCGACATCAGAAATTAGTGGAAGAAAGTCCGAGTCCTTTTGTTGATGAAGCACTTAGAAAAAAATTAGGTGAAGCTGCAGTAAATGCAGTAAAAGCTATAAAATATGAAGGTGTCGGTACCATAGAATTTTTGGTCGACAAACACAAAAAGTTTTATTTTATGGAGATGAACACCCGCATACAGGTGGAGCATCCTGTTACGGAGGAAGTTGTAGGTGTGGATCTGATTCGTTTGCAGATAGAGCTGGCAGCAGGCAAAAAATTGGAAAAAGAAGCATGGCTGCCAACAGGGTGTGCCATGGAATGTCGCATAAATGCCGAGAATCCGTATGACAACTTCAAACCATCACCCGGAAAAATTAGCAATCTGCAACTCAGCGGTGGCTATGGCGTGCGTATCGATTCGCATATTTATGCCGGTTATTCCATTCCTCCATTTTATGACTCAATGATAGCCAAGCTAATTGTACATGGAAAAACAAGAGAAGAAGTTATACAACGCATGAAACGAGCCTTACTTGAAATGAAAATAGACGGCATAAAAACGACCATTCCCTTTCATCTGCAACTAATGGAACATGCGGATTTCAAAAGTGGGAATTTCACCACAAAGTTTCTGGAAGATTTTGAAATGGAAGAAGAGTAGATATGAGATAATAGCTGATTTGCTAGTTTGGAAATGCAAGCTTTAACGGAAGATATAGAACCAGCATAAATTATTCTGCCTTAACATCATCACTGATGATGAGTTTCACTGTTTCAATTTTGGTTTCTGATACATCCAGAATTTTAAAAGTGTATTGATCTATTTCTATAATCTCTTGCTTTTCAGGTATAGTTTCATGATGCGATATGATAAAACCAGAAAGAGTATCATAATCGCCTTCGGGAATATGCAAATCATATTCCTCATTGATGCGGTCTATTTCCAGCCTTCCGGATAAAATAAATTCATTTTTTGAAAGCTGGTTATCTATCAATTCGTCTTTGTCATATTCATCTTCTATTTCCCCGAAAATTTCTTCCAGAATATCCTCCAGTGTAATAATTCCTGCTGTACCACCATATTCATTGACCACCCAAGCAATGCTTTTATGTTCTTTAATAAAGTCATTCATGAGTTTCTGTATTGGCAATGTTTCCGGTACTATCTTTATCGGCATCAAAATAGAACGAATATCTGTCGGTTGCTGATGCAAGTCGAAATGATGAATATAGCCCACAATCGTGTCTATATTGTCATCATATACTATAATTCGTGAATGGTTCGTTTCAATAACCAGCTGTATCAAATCTTCAATTGTATCATTGACGTCAATTGCCGTAATTTCCCTTCGCGGAACCATGCAATCACGGATACGCAAATTTTTGAGATGCAATGCATTTTCAAATAATTCCGTATCTACTTCTTCTTCATCTTCATCTGTTCCGGTAGAATGTTCTTTTATAAATCGTTCCAAATCTACAGATGAAAATTGTATATCGTGTTCGGTAATTTTAAAGCCGAAAATCTTAAATAATAAAGTAGACAAACCATTTATCAGCAACACACCCGGCGTCAGCAACCAATGAATCACTTTAAACGGAATTGCCAGAACAGGTAAAATACTGTCTGCAAAAACCTTAAAAAGTGTCTTAGGAATATATTCACCAAACAACAAAACAATAGAAGTAGAAATGATTGTTTGAATAATAATAACAAGAATATGATAATGTGTAAATCGCTCTATGAGTGGTTCTAATATGCCTGCCGATAAAATACCAAATGCAATCAACACGATATTATTACCCAAAAGTGTGGTTACAATAAATTTTGACGGGTTCTTGATATAATCATTTAGTATTCGCCCGCTTAAATCACCCCGCTGATTGCTTAATTCTATCTTGAGTTTATTGGCGGATAAAAATGCGATTTCAATGCCGGAAAATAAGGCCGCAAAAATCAGGCAGACTAGAATGAGAATAAGCGTAACGACTGTTTCCTGTGTCATATCCGACAAAAATAGAAAAGAAAATCGGTATTGCGGAAAATACGTAGTGTGAAATACCACGAATTACGGATTACGGTAATGCAACATATGAAATAGTTTTACAAAAAAGTAATTATTATGAAAAAGCAATTATTAGCACTCGGTTTATTCTGGCTCTTTATTATCAACGCCTTTGCAGAATTAAATATTCTTGAGAAGTCGTATGATATTACCCGCAAAGCAAGAAAAGGGTACTTGGGTGCCGTTGAAACCAACAATGAGAAAAACACCTTTGACTTGATTTATATCCTCAAGTCGAACAATAGAAAAATTATTACAGAAACCTACACCTACGACAAAGACCTGAATCTGGTGAATACCGTTAAAGACGAACAAGATGTAGAAAAAGTTCGTTCGCGTTACAAGTGGTTTCGTTATCGCGGAGAAGAATATTCCATTAACAGCATTTACGTTCGTTCCAATGCGAAAGGTGAAATGATATTTCGACAAAAGACCATAATGTACAAATGGTCGTGGTGGAGAGGAGGTTATGCCAAAAAAATAAAATTAGGGGATAAAATAAAACCCGTTGACGAAGAAAGCGGAGCACGTTATATGTTTAGAGGGGGCTATTATGAAAATGATAATTCAGGTAAGCTGGTTGTTGTGGCGGGTTTAAAAGACGGAAAAGACAATATTTCTTCTTACAAAAATTATCAGGTCTTAGAAATTGACTCCTTGGCAAATATCAAAGTAAAAGCTGACATAAAATTTAATGCTGCCTACGCACCTGTATTTTCAGATATTGTAGATGATGATGACCCAACAGCACAAGATGAATCGCCGCGTGACTGGATAGTCGTATTTGCACCCCAAGGCGGTAAATCATTCAAAGGTGCTACCGGTACGGCAAATGACTTTATGTATGTACGCATTTCACCAGATGGCAGCATAAAAGAGCAATTTAATTTTACAGCTCCTGTTGCAGGATGGCGTATACTTGGTGCTACCGAGAAAAACGGACAAGTGTATCTGTATGGGCCATCTATCAGTAAAGATGATCGCTTTATCAATGAGGTATTTAAAGGTCAGATGCTGGCAAATACAACAAATGAAGATGCACATGAAGATAACTCAACAAATAATGCAGGCGGTTTCTTTGGCGGAGGTCTGGGTTCATTTGGCAAATCAATAAAAAATATGGCAACCGGCGAAGCTTTTCAGGTTACCCAAGACGATATAGACAAACGCATGGATGAAATGAAATATACCAATGTTCAGGTGGCAGCCTTCAATAGCGGAAAATTACAGTTTATATCCTCTCCAACTATTGATGAGATCAATGCAAATTTAATAGTTCCTACAGGACAAAAGAAAGCTATTGAATTTGACGGCAAAAGATTCATCACCACGGGCATCTATGTCACCAACAACGGAGATATTTTTATCTGTGGGCAAGATTATAAACTTGATGGCTGGGGAAAAGACAATAAAGGCTCAAGGCTGTATAAGGCCATGTTTATGGTTCAATTTAATGCACAGGGAAAGTACTTAAGGAATTATGGGCTTAAACTCGATCAGAAAAAATACATGGGTGGATTTTCAAAAGGAGTAACACCCGATATGTATCCGGCGTATTCTTATCTGGAAGAATCAGTTGACGGAAAAAAATTGTACTGGATGCTGAATATCTGCAAAGCAATTGATAAAGATGTAGATTATGACAGTGACTATAATTTTTTCTCCGGTGTAAAAACTACGACGACTACTTCAACATTCACCCCGCTCAACTCCATTGAGTATGGCACCATAGATGTGGCTACGGGAGCTACGTCAGATTTTAAAACTTTGGGCGAAGATGAAAACCGTAAATTTTATCTAATGGATAATGTAAACAAGGTGAGATTAAATCCGTATCTCATCTATTTAAGTGAGACTACAAAAGGCGATAAGATACTGCTTTCGCGGTTCGATATTTCGCAGTAGTGATAATTATTTTTTTCGGTGCGGGCGGGGCTTTCAGCCCCGCCCGCATTGTTTTATTTCATGAATAAGTTAAATTCGCCAATAAAACTCATCTTAAAAAGTCGCACTAAAACTTCAGCTCATCAGTTGTCAATGTCTGTTGTATTTTCAGCTGCCGTTTTTTGTTATACACTTCCAGCGAAATGCTAATCGGGTTGCTGTTCCAATCTATATTTATCATTCCGAAATTAAGCTCTTTCAGCCCACTGCCTACTCTGTACATATTTGGTTGCGGATTATCCAATACCTGGTTCAAGCCGCTTGAAGTCATATCATACAGCGGATACATATCCGGCATGCTTCTTTTGCTCAATTCTGCATAATGTACATCACCACTTACCATAAAAACACCATTGGCTCTGGTCTCTTTCAGCAGCCGGAAAAAACGATTCAGTTCGTGCGGATAATTTGTCCACGATTCATAACCGTTGTGCTGATGCAGCATTTGTGTACTGGTCATAACGATGCGCACTTTAGCCGGTTTTAATAATTCTGCTTTCAGCCAATCCCATTCTACTTGTCCTAAAAAATGTTTAGAGGTATCTGATGTGGGTGTAATAGGCTCTCCACTAAATACATCCAGAAACCAGCGTGTATCAAGTACGATGATTTGCAAGCGGTGAGCTTCATCACCATATAAATAAGAGGTATAAATGCCCGGGTGGTTTCTTCTTTCTGACTCTGCAGGTTCATTGAAAAAACTCAAAAAAGCATCTTTAGAATCTTGTTTGTGCGTATAGTTACTTCCTCTGTTATTGCCGCCAAAATCGTGATCATCCCAAGTAGCAATCATTGGCACATTAGTTTTCAGTCGTTTAAATGAAGCATTATTTCCCAAAATGGTATAATTCAATTCCAGCCATGCCTTATCCGGTTCTCCGGCTATGGCATCACCATACATATTATCTCCCAAAGCCAGATAGAGCTGAGGCTGCATCTTCAAGATAGAATCGAAAATAGTTAAATCTCCAACTTGAATACAACAAGAACCAAAAGCAATTTTTGAAGGAGGCAGTGGCTCTTGTATAGTGGTTTCTTTACATGAAATCACTAATACAGATAAGGATAAGACAAAGACAAATTTTTTCATGTTACGCATTTCAAAACTAAGCTAAGCAAATTATTGCACAATAAAGAATTTTGCATATTGTATTATATCTAGTTGTATTATTTAAAATAATATACTATATATTTTTGAGTTTTTCATTTTATGGCATATCCGTTAACACTCTTTCTTACCTGTAACCATTAAAACTATTGTATATACAATTCTCTTTGATTTTCCTTACTTTTGTGCCGTGAAAATTTTAATCCAGTATCTGATGCGCTACCGCAATCTGGTTGTGCTAATGTTTGTATTAGCCATCATCAACCAGGGCTTCTCTTTAATAGACCCGATGATTATAGGAAGAATTATTAGTGAATATGGTTTAAATGCAAAGAAATATACGCAGCATCAGTTTCTTAAAGGAGTATTATCTCTCATTCTACTATCTATCGGCGTGGCCATGATCAGCCGTATTGCCAAGGCATTCCAGGACTATTACATGAATCTCATCATTCAGAAATTTGGAGTAGATGTATATACGGATGGGCTGAAACATGCCTTGCTCTTGCCCTTTCAGGAATTTGAAGACAGACGTAGCGGGGAGACCTTGAATATTTTACAAAAGGTACGTACTGATACCGAGAAATTTATACAATACTTTATCAATGTAGTTTTGTTTGCTATTATCAGTATTGCATTCATCATTTTTTATTCTATTTCGGTTTATCCCAAACTTATCCTGATGTATTTTGTTGCCTCTGCAATCTTGTATGTTGTCATGCAGCAACTTTCCAAGAAAATAAAAGAAGTACAAACGGCTATAGTAAAAAAAACGAATCAGTTGGCTGGTGCTACCACAGAAAGCTTACGCAATATTGAACTGATAAAAAGCTTAGGACTTGCTCAGCAAGAGGTAACCCGTCTAAACAATAACAGTTTTCAGATTCTTAATTTAGAACTGGAAAAGGTAAAAAAAGTGCGCAGCTTAACATTTATTCAAGCCACACTGGTCAATACATTACGGCAGGTCATTGTGTTTTTATTGATGTATCTG
>CAZPBT010000124.1:0-8604 GCA_964584555.1 uncultured Chitinophagales bacterium | reverse complement strand
TAACAAATCGATTTATATCACCGCAGCAGAAATTAACGAATGTACTTTAGATTATATTTTGATGAATAATGACTATTTGAATTTATATATGTTCACAAACAATGACAATAAATCAGCACCACTCATTGTTCCATATTTAAAAAATTACCTGCAATTTAATTACTCTACCAACGTAACTTATAAAGCACAAAAAATCAAATATCAGTCGTATATATCTCCGCTTGAGGATGACTGGAATGCACCTACGGCTGAAATTTCTGTCAGGTACAGAAAACTCACACCGGATAAATATACATTTCACGTTAGAGCCATAAATGAAAATAATAGCTGGAGTAACCCTATAACTTACCACTTTACCGTTTTGCATCCATGGTGGACTTCTTTACTGGCAAAATTATGCTATATCATAATTGCAGCATCTTTGGTTTACCTATATATCAGGCATAATACAAATAAAATCAAAAATGATAAAATACAGTTGGAAAATATCGTTAAGGAGAAAACAGTATTATTACATCAGCAAAATGAAAAATTACAAGAGACGATAAAAAATATGGAGCTTGCCAATAAAAATTTAGACGAGCATTCTGTTTTTAAAACCAAACTGATTGGCATTCTTGCTCATGATTTGATGATGCCATTGCAATATATCCACAAAATCAGTAAGCAACTTATTCAGCATAAAACAAAATTAAATCCGGATACATTTGATGAAAGTATGCAGTCTATTAACACCACCAGTTTGAATTTATACCACCAGAGCGAATCCTTATTGTATTGGGCTAAAGTTCAGGATAACTCACTCAAAGCTAAATTTGAAAATTTTGATATCAACGTGCTTTTAAATGAACTTGAGACATACTATAAACCCTTGTATCTGGAAAAACACAATACACTTACATTCTGCAAACCCATGGAATCTTTATGTTATTTTGATCCGGTAGTTCTGAAGATAATATTAAATAATTTATTGACAAATGCACTTAAATTTACAATGAATGGGGATGTGGAAGTGAATATTATCTCATTAACTCCCGTACTGAATTTTTCTGTAAAAGATAATGGAGCTGGTATGAATAAAGAAACCATACAAGCAATCAAAGCCAATAGTCTGATTTTTTCAAAAGAGGGTACCAGTCATGAAAAAGGACACGGCACAGGATTTCAAATGATAAATTATTTGCTTCAGCTACTCGATGGTAAAATGGAAATTATAAGCGAACAGAACAACTATACTGAAATTACTATTGAATTTCAGATTAATGAAAAAGATTAGCCGATTTCATTGAACTGATAAATATACTTGTTACAAAGGCAAGTACTAAAATTACCAGCACCAAGTTGTATTATTAATTCGGTTAAGATTAACACACAACCATATTATTAAAAAATTTGATTTGCCATAGCTTAAAAGACTTAGCTCTAAGAAAGACACAGTTCCAATTATTTCGGAATTGAAGTATCAAAAATAAGCAGGTCATAGTTTATGATTTTGCTTTGGTTCTATCCGCCAGTCGTTTCACAAATGGTTTTTTTCGTTACTTTTTGACATTAAATGTAACGACATAATTTTAACTGAATATTTTTTGATTTTATCTTTATTTGTAATTTTTTTATTTCAATTCTTTCATTTTACTTAGAAATAAGACTAAGTTCAAGCATTAAATACTGTAATTTAATTTACTATATTCAAAATAAATTAATAATTCAATTTTAATTTGAATTATGCAATTGCTACGAGGTATATTAAACTATACCTGTTCGCTCTTATAAGTTAATCACTTCATGTCACTAAATGCTACTTAACCTGATTACTATATTCGAAGATAGCACTCACATCGATTCAACTATGGTTTACCACTTTCGGTATCTGTCAGCGATTTTATAAAGGCTATCAAATCCTTTACTTCACTATAAGATAAATGTAAACGGTCAGCACTTAATGTTTGATTGTCAACTTGCAGTCCCATGCCTTTGCCGCCACCCCGGTTATAAAAATCAATTAAGTCAGGAAGGGTAAGTATACCGCCATTATGAAAATAAGGAGGTGTAAGAAATGTGTTGCGCACAGTAAGTGTTTTAAATGCATGCATAAAAGGTTCGAGTTTTATTATGCGGTATACACCCGTGTCGCCATCCAATACCGGATGTAAGGTGTCGAATTTTGTAAGAGCTCCCGTAACTTCTGCATCCATGGTGGTATAATAAGGCGGGTTCAGTCCATTATAAACAGGCGGAAAATGACAAGTGCCACATTTCGCTTTGCCCATAAATAAATTAAATCCACGCTTAGCCGCATCACTCAGATTCGTGCTTTCACCTCGCATATACTTGTCAAAAGGAGAATTGAGCAAAACGAGCTCCCGTTCAAATGCAGCAATTGCCGTGTTAATGGTGTATGTCGAAATTTTTTCTGCCCCGTATTTTCCAAATAAAATATTGAAATAATTGTCATAAGAATCATCCTTTTTTAATCTCGAAATAATGCTGTCAAAAGTATGATTAAATTCCTGCGGATTGGATACTACTAAATGAATTTGCGATTCCAGGCTGTTGGCACGCATATCATACATGTAGGCGGGCTGCAAAGCCGCATTGAGCAGGGAAGGGGTATTGCGCTTTTGAAAAATGCCCTTTTGATTGGTGATTGATGTAATTTCTTTGTCGGCGAACGCATACTCAGGTTGGTGGCAAGAAGCACAACTAAGCTTTCCATCAGCAGACAGTTGTTGGTCAAAAAATAATTTCTTACCTAATTGTATTAATAAGGTATCGTCTGTATAATATTTGTCTTGTGCAAAATATTTTGGAATTAGAAAATACGTATCATAGATATTTTCCTTTTGTAAATTAACGGGTTTAATGATGCCGGTATAATCACGACCAAATTGAAATTGCTGTGCTTTTAAAAAGCTGAAATACGCTTGCACTAGAGGGTAAAAATATTTTTTAAGAAAAGTAATTCTGTCTAATGTGTTGAAATTTTTAGTTTGTAGATATTTCACCGCAAGCTGAATCCGGCTTCGGAGTAATTTTATTTGTTGTAGGTTTTGTTTGTTTTCATAAGCCGAAACAACATCAAGAAGGCTTGACAAAGCCACTGTTATTTCTTGTGTATTATTTTGCAAATCCGGTGAATCAAATGAAGCTAAATTCAAGGCTTCTATCCTGATGAGATGATAGCGTATAGCAGAAAAAATATAGTCATCCTTAAGTTCTGCATCTGTGAAGTACGAATAAAAAGTCAGCGTTTTGTATTTGAGTTTATTGACCAGCAGTAATAACGTTTCTGTTTGCAATGAATCAGCATAAAATAAAGTTTCGATACTTTGTAAACCCTCAGGTTGCATATTCGGCTGATAGCCATATTCAAATTCTACGGCATTGGTGCCGTTGAAAAAACGATAATTTCCTGAATCAAAATATTCCAATAACCATTCAAATTTTTTAAAAGCTAATCGAGTTTGCTTAAATTGAAATTGCAACCTTTTGATATCAGCTTTGTTTTGTATAGCAATTTGTAAGGTGTCTAATGTAGATTTGAAAACAGTAATATCCTGTAATGCTTTCAGACGCACTGTTTCTTTAGGTACTTGTGTGCCGACAAAAGATTGCAGACTAAATATTAGTCCACTCAATAAAATAAACGCTGACAATAATTTTTTATGTTTTATGTTAAATAACATACTAATAGCAAATTTACTGTGTTCAGGCTGTATTTTTGTGGTTTCAAAAAATAAAAAAAGATTTATGCGGCAGCCACCTTTCTTTGTCTACTTTCTACCATATCTCATTTTCTTATTGTTAGACTGGTATGTTTTTCAAGCATTAAAAACAGCATTTCCATCTTTAAAAAACACATCAGGCAGGCTGTTTTTAATAGTTTACATTTTATTTTCTTTGTTGCCATATATCTTAGTTACGGTGTATTTTATGTTCGGATTTTCGGGCTGGACAGGCATCTCCAAAACAATATTAATTGGCATAGCACAACTCATCATTCTTTCAAAATTATTTGTACTCCCTTTTTTACTAATTGATGATATTACTCGCTTTTTCAAATGGATATTCAGCTTGTTTAGTCAAACGGCGAATACAAATGAAGCAGGTATTACCCGTTCCCAGTTTATTAGCAGAGCCGGCTTATTGGCTGGTGGCACCATGTTCGGTGTTTTTTTGTATGGCATTGCCATAGGTGCCTATAATTACAGAAAAAGAAAAATAACTTTAGCCATTCCTGATTTGCCTGATGAATGGAAAGACTTGAAAATTGTGCAGATTTCTGATTTGCATTTAGGTTCATTTTCTTCTACAAATCCCACAGAAAAAATTGTAGAACTCATCAATGCCGAGCAACCGGATTTCATTTTTTTTACGGGTGATTTAGTCAATTATGCAGGTACAGAAGTAGATAATCATGTTGAAGTGCTTAAAAAATTAAAAGCCAAAGAGGCCATTTATTCCATATTAGGCAATCATGATTACGGCATGTACAACGACTGGAAATCGAAAGAAGAACAGGCTCAGAATTTTAATCATTTACTGGCTCAGCAAAAAGCATTAGGCTGGGAATTGTTATTGGATGAAAATCGCATATTGGAACGAAATAATAAAACACTAGCCATCATTGGTGTGCAATATATTGGTCATAGTTTGCGTTTTGGTCAGTTCGGCAATTTAGATAAAGCATATGCGGGTGCTGAACATGCAGATGTTCAGTTGTTACTGTCTCACGACCCCTCACACTGGGATAAGGATGTGAGTGTGGATGAAAAATATAAGAAGATACATGCTACATTTTCCGGTCATACACATGGCTTTCAGTTCGGAGTTGAAATTCCGAAAATGCACATAAAATGGAGCCCCTCTCAGTGGGTATATCCGCATTGGGCAGGATTATACAACAATGAGAGGGGACAGTATTTATATGTCAATCGTGGAGCGGGATTTTTAGGTTATCCCGGTCGAGTGGGCATTCCACCGGAAATCACAATTATACAATTTAAGAAAAAATAATTGCTGTTTATTCGTTTCTGAATACGATTTCTCCATCGAAAATATCGGCAATTACAGGCTTGTCTTTTTTTATTTTATCGGCTATAATCAATTTAGACAGTTGATTGATAAGTTCTCTGTTGATTAGTCTTTTTAGTGGTCTTGCTCCGAATTGTACATCATAGCCTTCTTCAGCAAAATGATTGGTTAATTCATCGGTATAACTTAAATCAATTTCCATGTCTTTAAGTTGTTTTTGCAAGTTGTGCAACTGAATGCGAACGATGTCTTTGATGTCATTTTGCAGTAAAGGTTTAAACATGATGACTTCATCAATACGGTTGTAAAACTCCGGACGTAATACCCGTTTTATCGCATCTAAGATCTGTACTTTGGAAGTTTCTGTTGCAGTGAAAATCTCACTTTCAGTTTTTACATTTTCAAAATTTTGCTGTATCAAATGCGAGCCGATATTGGAGGTCATGATAATAATCGTGTTTTTAAAATCGACTACTCTGCCTTTATTATCAGTTAACCTGCCGTCTTCCAATACCTGAAGCAGCACATTGAATACATCCGGATGTGCTTTTTCAATTTCATCCAGCAACACTACCGAATATGGATGATTGCGCACCGCTTCCGTTAGCTGACCACCTTCATCGTAGCCTACATATCCCGGAGGTGAACCTATCAGCCGGGATACGGAATGTTTTTCCATGTATTCACTCATGTCAATGCGAACCATGGCTTTTTCATCGTCAAATAATAACTCGGCTAAAGCTCGGGCTAATTCTGTTTTACCGACACCCGTAGTACCGATAAATAAAAACGAGCCTAATGGTTTTTTAGGATCATGTAACCCGGCACGGCTTCTGCGAATGGCATCGGCAACAGCCACGATAGCTTCATCCTGACCTACCACTCTCAGGTGCAGATAATCTTCTAAATTCAGCAATTTGTCTTTCTCTGTTTGCAACATTTTTGTCAAAGGTATGCCGGTCCATTTCGAGATGATTTCAGCAATATCCTCTGAGGTTACTTCTTCTTTCATCAAGCGTTTATCCGCTTTGTTTTCTTGCAATTCTTTTTCAAATTCCGCCAGTTTTTCTTCACTGTCTTTTATTTTGCCATATCGTATTTCGGCTACTTTGCCATAGTCGCCGTTGCGCTCCGCTTGTTCTGCTTCAAGCTTGAGATTTTCTATCTTAATTTTCTCATTCTGAATTCTGTCCACTACGGTTTTCTCACTTTCCCATTTAGCTTTAAATTCATTTCTTCGCTCGCTTAATTCAGCAATTTGTTTAGACAAGTCTGCAACTTTTGCTTCATCGTTTTCTTTTTTAATGGCTTCACGTTCTATTTCCAACTGACGAATTTTTCGTTCCAGTTCATCCAGCTCTTCCGGTACAGAGTCCATTTCTAAACGAAGCTTAGCAGCTGCTTCATCAATTAAGTCTATTGCTTTATCCGGTAAAAAGCGATTGGTGATATAGCGGTTAGAAAGCTCAACTGCACTGATAATGGCCTCATCTTTTATCGTTACTTTGTGGTGGTTTTCGTAGCGCTCTTTCAGTCCGCGCAAAATGGAAACTGTATCTTCCACACTGGGTTCTTGTACCATTACTTTCTGAAAACGACGTTCTAAAGCTTTGTCTTTTTCAAAATACTTTTGATACTCGTTGAGTGTAGTTGCGCCTACGGCACGCAGCTCGCCGCGGGCAAGAGCAGGTTTCAAAATATTGGCAGCATCCATAGCACCGTCGCCACCGCCACCGGCACCTACTAAAGTATGAATCTCGTCAATAAACAAGATGATTTGTCCTTCAGATGAAATAACTTCTTTGATAACAGATTTCAAACGTTCTTCAAATTCACCTTTGTATTTGGCACCTGCAATAAGGGCACCCATATCTAATGAATAGATGATTTTAGTTTTCAGGTTTTCTGGTACATCGCCTTGGATGATACGGAAAGCAATACCTTCTACGATGGCTGTTTTACCTACGCCGGGTTCGCCCACTAAAATCGGGTTGTTCTTTGTACGTCGGGATAAGATGTGCAATACACGGCGTATTTCTTCATCTCTGCCAATAACAGGATCAAGCTTGTTGGATTCTGCGAGCTGGTTTAGATTTTTTGCATATTTGTCTAATGAATTGTAAGTCATATCTGCGCTGGGATTATTTACGGTTGAGCCTTTTCTCAAATCTTTTATTGCTTGTTTCAGATTAGCTTCGGTAAGACCGTTTTGTTTTAAAATTTTTGAGGTTTCATCATTCACACTTAATAAAGCTAATAATAAATGTTCGATAGAAATGTATTCGTCGTTTAATTCTTTCAAATAAGAATTTGCTTTCAATAAAACCTGACTTAGGTTTTGAGAAGGATATTTCACATTATCTTCTGAAACTGTCGGTTGTTTCTGTATTAATGAATTTAATTCTTGTTCAATTTTTTTGATATCCACACCGGTTTTTTTGAATAAGAATGGAGTCATGTCTTCATCATTATTCAGGATAGCTTTCAGCAAATGGAAAGTATCCATATAGGCATGTCTTAAATCGAATGCAATTTGCTGGGCATCTGCCAGTACTTCTTGTGTTTTAATGGTAAGATTATTCGGATTCATTTTTTTTGTTTAATAGTTGATAATACTAAATTACATAATTAACCAATCGGTTTTGATAAAAGCGATAATTCCTTTTTTTACCGGAAGATTATGGAATTTATTCTCCTATCATCAAGAATTATGCAATCAAAAAATGATGTATGCTCCCTGTAATTTTTTCAGTTTTTTGGTATATATTGCTGTAAATATGTCATATGTAATTGGAAATTTATGCCATTTTTGACTAAATAAAGCAACAGGTAGCTTATACTATTTGATGTTTACTTAATGAATTATGCTTTTTGATTTTTTTATCTTCGCAATAGATATAGCATGAGTTATGATAACTGTTAGAAAAGCCGAACCGAAAGATTTTGAAGTGATTTATTCATTGATTCACGAGCTGGCTGTTTTTGAGCAAGCTCCTGATGAACCATCGAATCCATTAAAACGTTTCATAGAAGAAGGAACTTGCAAAAATCCGAGATTTCATATTATCGTTGCTGAACAAAATAATGATATTGCCGGAATGGCGCTCTATTATTTCGGCTATTCCTCATGGAAAGGCTCTATGTTATATCTGGATGATTTGATTGTTCGTGAAAATTACAGAAGACAAGGCATTGGAAAATTATTAATGGATGAGTTAATAAAGATTGCCAAGGAAGAAAAGATAAATCAGTTGCGCTGGCATGTATTAGACTGGAACGAATCGGCTATCAATTTTTATAAAAATTATCCGGTTAGTTTTGACAAAACATGGATAACAGTGAAAATTGAAAAAGATGATTTGAGTAGTATTTAATCAGAATACAATAACTATTAATTATAAAATTTTAATCATAGAAAGATGCGTGTATTTAAATTTGGAGGAGCATCGGTAAAAGATGCAAACGGGATAAAAAATGTTGCCGGAATCATACAAAAATATGGCGATAAGAATTTATTAATTGTCGTTTCAGCTACCGGAAAAACGACTAATGCCCTCGAAGAAGTAATTA
>CAZPBT010000123.1:0-8607 GCA_964584555.1 uncultured Chitinophagales bacterium | reverse complement strand
TAATACAACAACCAACCTATAAACACTATGCTCAATCTAAATGATTGGGCATTTTTTATATCTGCTTCAGTACCTCTTCCGTAGCACGATGACCACTTTCAATTGCGCCATCCATATAGCCGTTCCACTTATAAGCAGTTTCTGTGCCTGCAAAATGCAAATGCATGAAAGGGTTTCTCAATTCGTCGCCAAACTGTGTTAGCACGCCGGGTGGCATGTTTCCTGCATAACAGCCACGGCTGTATTCTTCCTCTGTCCAGCACTTATCCGTATATTCAATATACGTTTTAGCTTCTTCACCAAAGTACTTAACTAATTCAGCTATTACTCTTTGTTTTCTCTCTTCTTGTGGATAATCAAGAAAATACCGGGCATTCTTTCCTTCAATAAAGACTAATAAAACACCCAAATCCGTATCCTCTTTTGTGCAGTCAAATGTTACTCTTACCGGATGGGTATCACTCACAATTTGTCCGGAATAGCCCATCTTTCTCCAAAACGGACTTTTATAAATCACAAAACACTTCATTGCTGCACCCATGGGTACACGCTGTATGAGTTGTGCTTTTCTTTGTGGCAGAAGAGGCGAAAATTTTATAGTATTCAATAAAGCTGGTGGCAAAGTGAGAATACATTTTTTAGCGCTAACCCGATAATCATTAGTTTCTATCTGTACTCCGGAGTCTGATTGGTAAATTTGACTCACGGCTTGATTTAATTTTATTTTATCCTGAAACGGCTGGGCAATTTTTATTAAGAGCGTTTGCGTACCGCCAAGCAGTAATGTCTGCTGTGCTCCGTTTTTTATAGAAATCAGCGACTCCATATTTTCTCCGCTCCGGCAATAAAACAACGCATGCAAAAATGAAAGAGATGAAGCTTCTTCAGCAAATACTGTTTCCACTCCGATATGAAATAAATGCTTGGCTTTTGCCGTGTACATGTTTTTTTCTATCCATGTATGAAATGTCATTGAGTCGTATATGGCTGCTTTAGGATGTTTCCAGGGTTCTTCCAGATTAATTTCTTTGCAAAGTTTATTGATTTTTTCAATTGCCAAACCCAAATCAATTAATGAGATGGGGTCTATTTTGGGAATGGTACCGGTATAAGCAGAAACTTTATTTTTGTAGGATAAAACATTTTTCCCGCTATCAAATGTATCAAATGTAGGGGTATTGGTTTCTTTCACCCATTGCCAAATAAGTTGTTGAGTGGGTCCGATCCATTGGGCACCAAGGTCAACCTGAGCTCCGCAAGCTAACGTAGCAGAGTGCGTACGACCTCCAATTCTGTCCCGAGCTTCCAGCACAATAAAGTCAGTTTGGTTAGCTTGCAGTTTTTTTGCAGCAGCAATACCCGCATATCCTGCGCCAATAATGGCAACATCAGTTTGAAGAACTTGTTTTTCCATAATTACCCTCTTTGCAGATGAATATTAAACAATACGGCAAATAAAAAACCGATTTGTATCAGTAAATATACGGAATTGGAAAATCCGCTCACAATGCGTTTTCTTTTAATACGGAAAGCAACACGAGCAAGCAGAACCAGTACATGAACAGCCAGCAGTATAGCCAGCAGATACAGGATTTGTAGCTTCCGAATTTCGTCTGCTGATGTATAACTGTGGTAAAAGAAATAGACAATCAGCCCGATTACAGACAAATCCAATAAATTGTGCAACCAGTGGCTTTCTAATATTTTGATTAGAAATGCTTTCATACAACAAAGAAATGAAGAAAACTTGAGCTTAAAAGAAAGAATTATTAAGAATTGTGTAGTAACTACTAGATTTAGTTGTAACTATTTTGCATTATATAGTGCCTGTTTCACAACGGAAAAATCAAAATAATCATCTTTTGTTATTGAATATTCATATATGTTTATAATATCATCAATTGTGCTTTCACTAATAGATTTCAGTTTGTTTTTAACAGAACTTCCTAATAAAAAAGTCAGTATAGGTTTGATATTTAACTCCGGAGGTTTAATCAATTCATAGAGTAGCATACATTCGTTTTCAGCAGGATGATAGTTTGTGGCTTGGTTAAGCATATATTGATGGTCATATGCTGTGATAGCTTTTAGCTCTATCGTATCGGGCAAAAATGAACTTAATGGATATCTTTCAGGAGAAACAAATACAGTATACAACCGAATATCATCCGGCAAACTTAATGTATCTATATGTGTGTGTGCTGAAAAGTAATCTGTAAAATCAACATCTATTTGACGCATATTATAAAAGTCAGATTCTTCTAATATCACATCAGATTCATTCTTCGTTGTTTGTTGACCTGATTTATTCCAATAATTCCATTTGCCGATCTTAATCCCATCTGTATAATTTCCTTTTGACTCTGGTTTGCCGTTTTCATAATATGTAGTAGATAATCCATTTAATATATTATTCTTAAATGTTTGGACCGATTTTAGTTTTTTAGACGGATAATATGAATAATTTAATGAAGTGGTTCTTCCATAAGCGTAATCAATTTTATTTAAGATTTTACCTTCTTTAGTATAAACAGTTGATTTGTAAGTTCTGTTGTGGTTAGCTCTTTTTTCTTTTAGTTTACCTCCTCTGTAATAGTTGTATGAGATCCCTTCCGGAAATCCATCTTTGTAATTAACATAACCCTCTAGTAGCCCTTTCGTACTGGTATCTTTTACTGAAAGGAAATTTCCGATACTACCTGCTTTAAAGTGCTGGATATCATCTGCTTCATCCTTACGATAAAAAACTTTACACAAACCGTTTCTATCATTATCATCATTTGTTACAGAGATATACTCATACTGTTTACTGCCATTGCGATAGTAATCAATAATTAAGTAGCGACCATCTTTAAGTAGCTGAGGTTGAGGTCTAAAGTAGACAGCATTTTTTTGTGTAGTTTCTTTCCACCGATAATCAAACCACACGGTGTCATTCTGTGCTTCAATAAAATTAATCAAGCTAAAAAGTGAGACATAAAGAAACAATAGTACTTTACCGTATCGTTTCATGCTTACTCTGCCGGTTGCAACTTTGCCTTTATCTTGTTTTCCAGGTCTTCCATCAAGCCAGGATTATCATGTAGCAGTTGTTTTACCTGATCTCTGCCCTGTCCTATTTTTTGTCCGTCATAACTGTACCATGAACCGCTTTTTTGCAAAATTCCCAAATCTGTACCGATGTCAATAATTTCACCGTCCTTGGAAATGCCTTTGCCAAACATGATATCAAATTCTGCCGTTTTGAAAGGCGGTGCCAGTTTGTTTTTAACTACTTTAACGCGTGTTTCATTGCCCACTACGTTGCCTTCTTTGTCTTTAATTTGCCCAATGCGGCGAATATCCAAGCGTATGGATGCATAAAATTTCAAAGCATTACCTCCGGTTGTCGTTTCCGGATTACCGAACATAACCCCGATTTTTTCGCGAAGCTGGTTAATAAAAATGCAGCAACAAGATGTTTTATTAATTGCTCCTGTAAGCTTACGCATAGCCTGACTCATTAAACGAGCGTGCAAGCCCATTTTACTGTCACCCATTTCGCCTTCAATCTCACTACGAGGTACTAATGCCGCCACAGAGTCTATAACAACCAAATCCAATGCAGCAGAGCGAATCAACTGTTCGGCAATATCGAGTGCTTGTTCGCCATCATCCGGTTGAGTGATGTATAAATTGTCGGTATCTACACCCAAGGCTTCTGCATATTTCTTGTCAAAAGCATGCTCAGCGTCTATGACTGCGCAAAGTCCGCCTTTCTTTTGTGCCTCCGCAATAGCGTGGATAGCCAATGTTGTTTTACCGGAAGATTCCGGACCATAAATTTCAATTATTCTTCCTCTTGGAATACCACTGATGCCCAGAGCCAAATCCAGCCCCAAAGAGCCGGTGGAAATTACTTCAGCATCAACAATAGAGTTGTCGCCAAGTTTCATAACGGTACCCTTACCGTATTGTTTGTCAAGTTTTTCTAAGGTTAACTGTAACGCCTTTTGTTTGTCATCTTTACTCATAACTTACTTTTTATACATTTACTGAATTACAAAAATATACTATTGAGATACCCAAATCGCTTTATTTCCATAAAATTTATCCAACAAAATACTAACATTTATTGAAATGTAAAAATAAACTATTGACTATAAGATGCTTAGTGTGAATCAATTTTTCCTTAATTTTTGTTATTAGTATTTAAAGTCGACATGATTCAATGCAATGACAATCATTTTCAATGATGCCGGAGGTATTTGCTATGACAAGATGGAGAAGGGAAAAGGAAATAGATTAACGAGAGGTGAAAATACCGAACAAAAACAGTAATCTGAACAAATTTATCTACAATCATATGATAATCAGTTTGTTAAATTATAAATTCGGATTAAATTGTTTTACATATCTAATAAAATGTCTATTAGTATAACAATTAAAAGGCTTAATTTTGAAAAAACAAGTATTAGAAAGATTTGCTTGCAACGCTTTGTAAAGTTTATGCTTCTAAATTATTACAATAGTTTAACGCAAGTAAAATTTAATGTAAAGAAGATTTAAAGTAAATTGCGACTGAAATGGCAAAGAGAGTTACCAATCTATACGTATTGGTTCATGCAATAGGTGATTTAATAATCTTGAATTTTTCATATGTTCTTGGTCATCTGTTAAGTTTTAATTTTGAACTGTCTCAAATCTTGGATACCAAGTATTTGCAGCTATGGATTTATCTAAACTTAATTTACTTATTTTCTGCTCAGGTATCCGGTACGTTTGACATGTATCGCAATACGCGTTTTTTCACCCTGTTATCCGCATTACTTCGGTTGTTTTTCTTACAGATCGTTCTTTCGTTTACTTATATCGTCGTATTTAAAGACTTTAACCAAACATTTAAGCTATCTCGTGAGGTACTGATGATAACTTACATTTCGGCTTTTATTTTAACATTAATCTGGAGGTTTGGGTTTATTAAAACGGTAAGATCATACAGAGCCCGAGGATATAATAACCGGAAAACACTCATTATCGGAGCTGGAAAATCAGCTCAGGAGTTTAAGCAAATGCTGGAACATAAGATTGAATACGGCTATCAGTTTCAAGGCTTTTATGATGATAATCCAGAGCTATATACTGCCGATGTACGCAAGCATATTTTGGGCAATGTGGAAGATGCTAAGAAATTTGCCCTGCAGCAGGAAGTAGATGAAATATTTTGCGCCTTGCCTTATGAGGAGGAAGATAAAATAAAAGAACTGATACATTTTGGTGATGAAAACCTGATAAGGATTAAGATTGTTCCGGATCTGAGCCGGTTTCTTACGCACCATTTAAATAAAGTAGAAATTGACTACTACGGTCAGATTCCGGTGATGACCATGCGAAGTGAACCTCTCGAAAATATTGTAAACCGCATAGTAAAACGTTTGTTCGATATTTGTTTTTCGTTCTTAGTGATTGTTTTCGTTTTATCTTGGTTTGTCCCTTTAATGGCAATTATTATCAAACTGACTTCTAAAGGACCGATATTCTTTGTACAAAAAAGAAGCGGAATTAAAAACCTGCCTTTTCCCGTTATCAAATTCAGAAGCATGTATATCAATGATGATGCACATGTATTGCAAGCATCAAAAGACGATAGTCGTATTACTCCGGTTGGCAGATTCTTGCGCAAAACCAATTTAGACGAGATGCCTCAGTTTATCAATGTCTTTTTTGGACAGATGTCTGTAATCGGCCCTCGCCCCCACATGATAAAGCACACAGAAGAATATGCTAAACTGGTTGATAAATTTATGGTTCGCCATTTCATAAAACCCGGCATTACCGGATGGGCACAAGTAAATGGCTACAGAGGCGAAACAAGAGATTTGGACGATATGGAAGGTCGTGTAAGGGCAGATGTGTGGTATATTGAAAATTGGAGTTTTGCACTTGATTTAAAAATCTTAATTTTGACGATTATCAACATGATTCGTGGTGAAGAAAATGCTTTCTAAAAAATGTAGTCTACTTACGCTGTTTGTTTCTACTTTAATTACATGGGCATCGGCCCAGCAGGAAAATCTACCGATGAACCGCAACATGATTTTAAATTATGAAAAATATCTCAACTCCTGGGATAAGCCCACTTTTCACACAGCAATGAAGCCCTACAATGCTGCCGAAGTGTACAAATTTGTTTATCCGGATACAGTACAGGGCTATGAGCGCGTGCCACACACTAACTGGTTTAGCAAACTGGTAAATGTAGTAGGCTTTGAGAATTTATTGGAGTTTGATGAAAACGGTTATGTTAAGCATTATGGCAAAATTTTGGCTCAGGATTCCGTGTATTATAATGACTTAATTTATGACAAAGCTTATAAAAAACGAAAAGTGTATGTTGCCATCAATCCTATTTTTAATGTCGGATTTGGATATGATATCAGTGGCAAGAAATTATTGACCAACAACCTTAAAGGTTTTGAACTCAGAGCAGATATCGGACAAAAAGTAACCTTATACACGGCGTTGTTAAACACGGTTAACCGCTTTCCGGAATATGTCAATCTGTATACTGCTACTACAGGAGTGATACCCGGTGAGGGCAATATCCGTAACAGAGGTAAAGGCGGGCTGGACTTTTCCAGTATCTATGCATACATATCTTATTCGCCCAATAAATACTTTAATATGCAATTGGGAAACGGTAAACATTTTATTGGTGATGGTTACAGAAGTTTGTTATTGTCTGATAATGCTTATACTTATCCTTATGCACAATTTACGGTGAATGCCTGGCGAATCAAATATTCTATGATTTATGCCGAATTGATTAATAACCTGAAAGGCTTTAATGATTTTACTATAGGATTTCCCCGCAAACTGGCAACATTTAATTATTTCAGCATAGAACCTGCCAAATTCTTACAGCTTGGCGTTTTTGAAGGCATTACATGGAGGAGAACGACAGCAAAAGGAAATACCTTCTTTGATTACAACTTCCTGAACCCTGTACTTGGTGTTCGTGCCTTCCAAAACAAAGTAAAAGAAAATACCACACAGGTTTACGGCTTTAATGTAAAAGTTACCTGCCCTAAATATGTGGTGGTTTATGGACAAGTGATGTTGAATAAAGTGGGCAAACGTCATACTTCAGACAACAGGATAGGCTATCAGGCAGGTGTCAAATATTTTGATGTCGGTGGAGTAAAAAATCTCAATTTTCAGGCTGAATTTAACAATGTAAATCCGTATTCATACCAGGGTGAAGACTCAGCCATAGGCTATTATCACTATAATCAATCATTAGGGCATCCCATGGGAGCGAATTTCAGAGAGTATTTAATGATGGTCAACTACCAGTATAAACGAATTTACGCATCGTATAAATTATCTTATATACAAGCAGGAGCAGATACTACGCTTAAATCTAATTTGGGCAATAATTATATGGATGCCGCCAACACAATTACCAAAACAACAGACATTAGGATGTTTAATGGTCTGGGCTATTCGGTGTTAGACAATGAGCTAAAGGCAGGATATATCATCAACCCGAAATTGAATATGGTGATTGAAGGCAGGCTGCAATTCAGAAAATACAATGCTAAGCTACTCAGCACGCAAGGTTTCAAGACCAACTCATTTATGGTCACCTTCGCCACGAATATCTTCAACCGTTATTATGATTTGCCGATATTGTTTTAATCAGAAATGATAAACAAGGAGGTGGTTCTTGATAAAAAATCAACTGTGTTTATATAGAAACGCTTTTCTCAAACTCAGGTTTATCTTGTTTTCTGGCATGAATAACAGTTTCATTTCTTTATTAATAAACGTTAATCGCTTCACAAACTCAAGAATAATTGTATTTTTGCACACTTATCTGATTTTTATGCGCAAATTTTTCATATGCTTATTGCTTTTGGCAGGTATCAATATGCTTCATGCACAGGATTCTACTAAGACAAAAACCAAAATATCGCCTTCCGTAAAACAAAAAATAGGTAAAGCACAAGATCGTATCGTTATAGATTTGTGTTTAATGAATGCACTTTTCGATAAAGATGGCGTCCGCACACCCAAAGATTTTAAAGTAAGTGGTTTCTCACGTGGGGTTAATGTCTATTTTATGTGGGATGTACCTCTGGGCAAGAAGAAAAATTTTGCCATTGCACCGGGAGCAGGTATCGGTTCAGAAAACTATTATTTCAAACGCTATGGCATGGCATGGCACAAAGATTCGATTACACGCTTTTATGCCTTAGGTGATTCTATATCATCCAAAAAATCAAAACTAAATATGACGTATTTCGATATCCCACTCGAAGTGCGCTATCGTTCTACACCAAATGCTAAAACCGGACAATCCTGGAAGCTGGCTTTAGGTTTCAAACTTGGATTTTTAATGGGTAGTAAATGGAAGTATGTGGGCGAGGACTTGGATAATAGTGGCGAAAATGTAAAATTTAAAGACTTGAAAGTTGCCAATATGGCAAAACTGCGCTACGGTGTATATATCCGTGGCGGTTATAGCTTGGCTAACTTATTCTTCTACTACTCTCTGTCCGAAACCTTTAATAAAGGCAAAGGACCAACTATGCACCCACTGGTGTTTGGTATCTCTATAAACGG
>CAZPBT010000122.1:0-8704 GCA_964584555.1 uncultured Chitinophagales bacterium | reverse complement strand
AAAATGCCCAATCATTTAGATTGAGCATAGTGTTTATAGGTTGGTTGTTGTATTAGTCTATGTCAGTTTCATAATCACAATACCAAAAATATTTGCCGCCGTATCTGCACGGTCTGCCATATTGGATAAGTGACGATATACTTCGCGTTTGTAAAAAAGCTGAGGCAGGTTTTCCGGTGTAACAGGATGGATAAATAAATCGCGCAAAGCTTTGCGGTATTGTTTCTCTACATCCTTTTCCAACTTCTTCGTTTTCAGAGCATGCTCGTGAGCCACGCGCGGATTTTTGCTGAGGCGCTCCATGGCCATCAGTAATTCTTCTGTTTGCCGACGAACCAAAACAACCATCTTGTGAATATACTCATCCGTTTTAACTTGCAAAATTCTCATTTCATCAGTAGTGGTTTGCGCATAATCCACCATATCAAACAATGCATTTGATATATTATATATATCTTCACGGTCTATCGGCGTGATAAATGTATTCAACAAATCATCAATCATCACCCTGCGAATTTCTTCAATTTGTTTGGTGATTGTTTTTAAATGTTCAAGCCTGGAAGCAATGTCTTCTTCATCTAATGAATGTTCTAAAAAAACAATAGCTTCGTTGGTCTTTTGTGTTTGTTCGATAAGTTGCATGATAAACTTATCCGTTTTTTCTTCTTTAGAGCCGAATATTCCCATAATTATCTAAATATTAAATCTATTATAAAATATATAATTGCCGATAAGGTAGCCGTGATAGGGATGGTTAAAATCCACGTTGTAAAAATTTCTTTCAATACAAACCATCTTACTTTCGACACTTTATCACTGGCGCCGGCACCAATAATTGACATACTCACGACTTGGTTGGTACTTACAGGCCCTCCCAAAAACGATGCCGTAATAATAACTAATGCAGAAGCAAATTGTGAAGTGAAGCTGTGAATAGGTCTTATTTTGTAAAACTTACCGCCTAAAGTCTGGATAATTCTCCATCCGCCTAATGCCGTACCCAAACCGATTGCACACGCACTGCATAAAATAACCCAGGTGGGAACAACAAATTCTTTCTGAAAACCTAATACAACTAAACCCATCGTGATAATACCCATTGTTTTTTGTGCATCATTCGTACCATGACTTAGAGCTAAGGCTATGGCTGTGGGTAACTGTCCGACTTTAAGTGCAGTATCTGCTTTAGGAGAGGCATTTTTAAGCAATCTCTTAGTAATAGTCATGATGAGCCAACCCATAGTAAAGCCGATTATAGGTGAAGTAAATAAGGCAATCAGAATAACATAAATACCTTTAAGTTTTATTGCACCAAATCCAGAATCCATGATAACTGCACCGATAATACCACCAATTAAAGCATGAGATGAACTGGATGGAATACCAAAATACCAAGTGGTTACATTCCACATACTGGCACTCAGTAGCGCCGCAATAACCACATAAATATTAATAGAGCTGGTGTCTGCCACATTATGACCTATGGTTTTAGCAACTGCCACACCAAAAATAAACGGACCGATAAGGTTGGCAACTGCAGCCAACGTAAGGGCAGCTCTTGCAGACATGGCTCTGGATGAAATAATAGTAGCCACTACATTGGCACTGTCATTAAAACCATTTAAAAAATCAAAGGTCAGGGATAAAACCAATAATATGATTAGCCAAATTTCAGGTGTCATGTGTGAATATCTGTGTGAAACGAAAACGCAAAAATACGGTATAAGTCAAAAAATTTAATGACGAGTATCACCAAAAAATACAATTTTTATCATTGATTTTTTTCTATATGATATTTACAGCATAAAACTTTGCATGGTTTGTTCCCATTTCCATGCATGCAGCATGGCATCCTCTAAGTTATAAGCACAATTCCAGTTTAATATTGTTTGGGCTTTTGTATTATCCGCATATACCGCCACTACATCACCATCCCGACGATTGCCGACAATATAATTTAATTTTTTACCGGTGGCTCTTTCAAATGCTGTAATTACCTCAAACACACTAACGCCATTACCGGTACCCAAATTAAATACCTCACATGCTGATTGATGTAGTTGTAATGCATATTGCAATGCCAGCGTATGCGCATGGGCAATGTCGCATACGTGAATATAATCGCGGATGCAACTACCGTCGCGGGTAGGATAATCACCCCCATAAACCGTCAATGCACCTAGTTTGCCAATAACACTTTGGGTAATATAGGGTACCAGGTTATTCGGTTTATCAATGGGCATTTCACCGATTAATGCACTGGGGTGTGCACCTATCGGGTTAAAATAACGCAACAGAATGCTATTACAAGTGCTCGATTTGTTCCAATGGCGTATTATCTCTTCTCCTATTTGTTTGGTATGTGCATACGGACTCTCTGCTTCCTTTATTGGTGTAGATTCTGCCACAGGTAATTCATCTGCATTGCCATAAACTGAACATGAGGATGAAAACACAAAACTGGGAATCCGGTGTCGGGCTATGCCCTCTAATACATGAAGCAACGAATTCAGGTTGTTTTCATAATACAACAAAGGTTTTTCTACAGATTCGGGTACGGATTTTAAAGCAGCAAAATGGATAACTCCTTTTGCATCTGCATGTTCCTCAAAAAATTTAGCAGTAGCTTCTTTATCACACAATTCCAGTTTATAAAAGCTTATTTTTTTGCCCGTTATTTTTTCTAAAGCTTTAAGGCTATAATCACTGGAGCGTGATAAATTATCTACGCAAACAACTTCGTAGCCATTTTCCAGTAAATCAACTATGGTATGCGAACCAATATACCCAGCTCCGCCTGTTACAATAATTTTCATCTTTAATTTATTAATGTTTGAATGTAATCACCCAACAAGATTTTAGTGTATTTCAACGACCGAAATTAACAAAAAACAGACAAAAAATGGCGCTACTAATTCCGAAAGTATCTCTTTAGCTACTTTATAACTTCTCCACCTTAAGGTGAATTTTTTCTACCCATGTTAACGATTTGGTTAACTACTTCCATTCTTTTTTCGCCTACCTCTTACTTTTTACTACCTATTCAGCTGCATAAAAATAAAAACAGCCGAATAATGCTAAATGAGATGGACTAAAGCGTTTTTTTAGTTGAAATAACAGACATCATAATCTGTTATAAAAACACATAATAATCTCTTAAACTAAAATTAATTAGAAAATTCTTTGAAAATTTCAATCAAAATCTAAACTTTACATAAAATAATTAAAAAATTTTTCACATTTTAAAACAATTTAATATGTCTTACGCAAAATTAGAGTACATTTGGCTAGACGGATATAAACCGACACAAAGCTTACGCAGCAAAACCAGAATAGAAAGAAACTTCAGCGGCAAACTGGAAGATTGTCCGGTATGGTGTTTTGACGGCTCTTCTACAGAGCAGGCACCGGGTGGTTCGTCTGACTGTTTATTAAAGCCTGTTTTTATTTGTCCGGATCCGGATAGAAAATTTGGCTATCTGGTGATGTGTGAAGTAATGAATCCTGACGGAACACCACACGTATCTAATGGCAGAGCCACCATCGATGACGATGATAATGATTTTTGGTTTGGGTTTGAACAAGAATATTTTATCTGGAATCCAAAAACAAACAAGCCTATCGGCTGGGGCGAATATACTACAACCGGGGAGCCGGGACCACAAGGGCCTTACTATTGCTCTGTAGGTGCAGGCAAGGCAGTAGGTCGTTTTATAGTGGAAGAACATCTGGATTTATGTCTGGAAGCAGGATTAAACGTTGAAGGGATTAATGCAGAAGTTGCCATTGGACAATGGGAGTTTCAGGTGTTTGCTAAAGGAGCTAAGCAGGCAGGCGATCAAACATGGGTGGCTCGATATCTGGCTGAGCGTACGGCTGAAAAATACGATTATGCAATCAACTGGCATTGCAAACCGCTGGGCGATACAGACTGGAATGGTTCTGGAATGCATGCCAACTTCTCTAATGATGTGTTGCGAAATTGCGGAAGCAAAGCAACCTACGAGGTGGTATGTGAGGCTTTCCGCCCGTTCGTGAAAGAGCATATCGCCGTTTATGGTGCCGACAATCATTTGCGTTTGACCGGAAAGCACGAGACACAATCTATAGATAAATTTTCTTTTGGCGTGAGCGACAGAGGGGCATCTATACGCATTCCGATAGCCACAGTAGATAAAGGCTGGAAAGGCTGGCTGGAAGACCGCAGACCTAACTCTGCTGCTGACCCGTATAAAGTAGCAGCACGCATTGTAAAAACAGTGAAAACAGCTGAAGTTTAAAAAATTGCTTTTTGCATAATACAGGAAAGGGACGGCTTTTATGCTGTCCCTTTCTGTTTATTTGCAACTATCCATTTGCCACTCAGTATATTATGTCAATTATCTTCTCCTTTTTGCCCTTTATTCCTCTACACCTCCAATATAGACAAAGGCTTTTGCTTGGTTTAGATACAACTATTCCTGGCAAAAATCATATTAATGCTGTATTAACAACTTTTCTTCCCCTATTGTTTCATTTTTATTATTAAGTAATCTCACAATATACGCACCGTTTGATATATCTTTTGAAAGTGTAAACGCTCGTTGGTTATCTATTTTGTCTTCTACTATCATTTTGCCTTCCATATTCCAAATTTGCACTGAGCTTACAGCTGCTTCAGACTGTATTGTGATAGTTCCTGATGATGGATTAGGAAAAATTTTAATCCTCGTTTTTGACGAATTATTTCTAATGGCAGTAATTGTCGCTGTTTTAGAATACTGGCTAAAGAAACTCCATATTGTTTGGCAATAAGAAATATCATTATTTGGCAGACCATACCACTTATGTTCGCCGTTCATCACTTTATATAAAATAGCAGTACTGCCATTATCACCGCCTAAATACGAGAAACGGACAAAACGCAAGCCGTCATTTTTAAGATTTGGCATAGAATCTACTATGGGAGTCATATTGCAATGATTATGACTGGCCCAATATTTCGTAGTGTTTTCAGCACTCAACCCCAAACCCGGTAAGAAGCCCATTGTAGATGTGCCATAATAGCCAATGGTCTGGTCGGCAGTGCCATGGAAATGCAAATAGGGCATGGGCACCTGCGGTGTGGCAGTTACATAATTGCCTTTCAGTCCTGAAACAGAAGCAACTGCAGACAGGCGAGTGCTTTTTTCACATGCCATGCGATTTGTCATAAACCCACCAAAAGAAAAACCAAACATATATATGTGTGTCGTGTCAATGGAGTATTTTGCGATAACCGTATCCATCAGTCGGGTTATAAAACCGACATCATCTATCGTATTATTTACAATAATTCCTAAAGCACCGGCACCACTGTTCCAAGCATTAGCCCCTAATACCGGATCTGCTAAAGCCTCTGGATAAACAACAATATAGTTAGCCGTATCAGCAATATTAGTCATACAAATCTGACTAAAGTTGGCAATATCATCGCCAAAGCCATGCAATCCGATCAGCAAAGGCACTTTTTTGTTTTGAGTATAATATATGGACGGAACATAAACAACATACTTTCTGACTTTGTTTTGATGCGTCATGGTGCCATTGATGAAAGCTGCCTTCGTTTGAGTAGATGCGACAAGCATGATTAGTAATGTCCAAAAAAGATTTTTCATATTTTCAAGTTGATTTTTTAGATAAAATTTGATTTTGCACCCATCCGTAAACAATCAAACCCTGTGCGATTATATAAGTACTCATTATAAATACCCGATGCCAGGGTTGTGCTTTATAAAACACATTTATGGCTATGGTCGAATCTGAAATCATAAAAAGCAATGCCCCGATAAAAACTAAATAAAAGGAAGTAGCTGTGACTAAATTCTTCCGGTTTAATGCCATTAATGCCATCAGGTTAATGATGCTTCCATAAACAACTACAGGCAGTTTCATATCGTTCAGATAAGGAAACAAGAAATAAAGCAAGAAAAACAAGAAAACTAAAAAAGGGAGCGTCAGATATGGGTTTTCAACGATTAATGATGCTTTCTTAACGCTGTTTATTTCATTTAAGAAAGTGAAAATATAAAAGACATGCGCAATCAAGAAGGAAGCTAAACCACAGATGAATAACAGCTTTTGCATTTGCTCGCTGTATTCGCTACGCGGAAACATCAAAAAAACATCGCCTAACCAAGAAAAAAACAAAGCGGATAAAATTAGCTTGTTATTTGATTTTACTTTTGAAACCAGAAAGAGCGCAAGCAAGGGCATAAGCAAAATTTTACTGCCATATTTTACTATCGGGAAGTGCAGATATTCTGAAATAAGATGAATAACACCGTCAAGCAGATAAAGCGGCAGAGCAAGCATCTATAAAAATACACATTCTACACTAAAATGGTGATGCATGACACGAAAAAAAATTATCTTCATACCATGAATGTATTAATTGTAGGCGGAGGCAATATGGGAAGAAGTTTTGCCCAAAGTTTTTTGAATGCTAAAATTTTAACGCATAAGCAACTTACTATTATCGAAAAAGATGCAGCACAGATTGCAGAACTGAACCGCATTAAGCTTGGTCAGGTTTATAATGAATTTGGAGATTTTATCACAGAGAAAGATTTAATTATTATAGCGGTAAAACCGCAGGATGCATATGCTATTTATCCCAAACTGAGCCCTTTCATCACCGAAAAACATATCATCCTGACCATTATGGCAGGCGTTTCTATCGCAACTTTGGAAGAACATCTCCAAACGAAGAAAGTAGTGCGCGCGATGCCGAATTTGCCTTGCCAAATTGGAATGGGCGTAACGGGATTTATGGTGTCAGAAAAAATCAGCCAGCATGATGTCGATTTTATCCGCAAGCTGCTGGAAACTACAGGTGGCACTATACAAGTTTACGATGAAGATAAGCTGAATGCCATCACGGCCATTTCTGGAAGCGGACCTGCCTATGTTTTTTACTTCATGGACGCCATGATAAATAAATCAATGGAAATGGGCTTTTCGCATACAGAGGCCTCGAAAATTGTAGAACAAACATTCTTAGGCGCTGTTGAATTGTATAAAGTCAACAACCTCTCCTGTAAGGAGTGGATAGAAAAAGTGGCATCTAAAGGCGGAACTACAGAGGCGGCCATCCGGCAGTTTAACCAGCAAGCAGTTTCTGAAAACATTGAACTGGGTTTGGAAAAAGCGCTGTTGCGATCAAGAGAATTAAGTAAAAACTAAAAAGTAGATATGTCATGCGAAAATTAGTGGGTTTATTAGTTGGCATGATATCCATTTTTGCTCAGGCACAAAATTTTGATTTTTCGCCTAACTGCAAGCAGGCTTATCAATCTGTTTTTAAATTGAAAATAAATGACGGGTTGACTTTTCTTTCATCTGAGAAAAAACAAAATCCAAAAAACTTATTCCCTTATTTTATTGAAAACTATGCCGACTTTTTTAAGGTGTATATCAATGATAATGATGTGCAATACAACCAGTTTCTGTCAAAGACAGAAGCGCATTTGAATAAGCTGAAAACCGGCGACAAAAGCTCTCCTTACTATTTATATACCCAAGCGGAAATATATTTTCAGCAAGCACTCATTAAGTTAAAATTCGGCAAGTATATGAGTGCAGTGTTCGATATAAAAAAATCGAACGAATTGCTCGAAAAAAACAAAACCAAATTTCCCGCCTTCTTACCCAATCAAAAAAGCCTGGGACTGCTGCATATTATTTTTGGCAATATCCCCGATAATTATAAATTCGGAGCTTCTCTGCTTGGGCTGAAAGGCTCTGTAAAGCAAGGCGTTCAGGAGCTTAAGCAAGTCTTGCAGGATGAAAATTTTCCTTTTCGGGAAGAAGCTCTTATAGAGTATATTTTGATACAGCTGCATGTAGAAAAAAACAAAGAAGCAGCGTGGCAATGGGTAGCCGATATGAAGTTGCCGACCGACGATAACTTACTGAATTGTTTTATAGCCACATCTGTAGCATCTTATAATGGCAAAAGTGACAAAGTGCTGGAATTGCTGGCGAAGCGGCCGACAGGAAAGGCGTTTATGGCTGTTCCTTATTTGGATTTATTATACGGCACCACCAAGCTTTCGCGCTTAGATGCCGATGCCGATATGCATATAAAATCTTTCTTGCAACAAAACAAAGGGCGTTCTTACCAGAAAGAAGCCAATAGAAAATTAGCTTGGTTTTATCTGGTTAACGGCAAACCTGATTTATATAAAAAGTATATGCAAGTAGTGTTATCCATAAAAGATGCACCTACGGATGAAGATAAAGCAGCGCAACACGAAGCTGAATCCGGCTATATGCCGAATGCGCAATTGCTGAAAGCAAGATTACTGAATGACGGTGCTTATTATGATAGAGCCTTGATGGTATTGAATGAGATAAAGCCTGAAAAATTTACCCGCAACAAAGATAAAATTGAATACTTGTACCGCAGGGCGCGTATTTATGATGATATGGGAAAAACAGATAATGCAGTAAGTTTTTATTTGCAGACCATAGATAAAGGAAAAAATTTAGACTACTACTATATTGCCAATGCCTGCATTAAACTAGGCGGAATCTTTGAACGGCAAAATAAAAACTCCAGTGCAAAGAAATACTACCAGATGGCATTGGATATGGATAAAGATGAATATGAAAACAGCATAAATGCCGAAGCCAAAGCCGGGCTGAACAGAATAGATAAGTAAGCTTCAACTAAAATATGCTC
>CAZPBT010000121.1:0-8734 GCA_964584555.1 uncultured Chitinophagales bacterium | reverse complement strand
CAATTCCAAACTTTTTTTCTTATTTTACGGCTTTGTTTTAAGTATGTACAAATACATTTTACATAAACTTCTATATGGTTTTTTGGTGTTACTCGGAGTTATCCTTGTTGTATTTACCTTGTTTAATATATTGCCTGTCGATCCTGCACGTCTTACCTTAGGACAGCGGGCAGATGTTGAATCGGTGGAAGCTATCAATAAAGAACTGGGTTTAGATAAACCTAAATCTGTTCAGTTTTTTTTGTATCTCAATGACCTATCCCCTGTTTCTATTTATGCGAATACAGATCAGGCACAAAAAAAATACAACTATCTGAAGTTAATTCCATTTGGAGAGAATATCTTAGTGCTGAAAAAGCCCTATTTACGTCGTTCATTTCAAACAAAAGAAGATGTAATTACTAAGTTATTAAGCAAATTCCCCAGTACCTTATTATTAGCCATTTCATCAATTATTTTGGCCATACTCATTGGTATTCCATTGGGAATTTTTGCTGCATTAAAACACAATTCCTGGTTTGATAATTTGGCTATGAGTATTTCTGTATTGGGAATTTCAGTTCCATCCTACGTATCTGCTATGCTACTGAGTTTTTTATTCGGTTATTTGTGGAATCGTTATACAGGTTTAGAACAAACCGGAAGTTTATTTATGATAGATGACTATGGTAATGATGTGCTGGTCTTAAAAAACCTAATCTTGCCGACTATTGCTTTAGGCACGCGACCGGTAGCCATCATATTTCAATTGACCAGAAGCACTATGCTTGATATTTTATCCCATGATTATATTCGTACTGCCAGAGCGAAAGGATTAACCGAACGATGGGTGATTTTTAAACATGCATTGCGTAATGCATTAAATCCGGTAGTAACCAGTATCTCCGGTTGGTTTGCATCCTTATTAGCCGGAGCTTATTTTGTCGAAATGATCTTTAATATTGACGGAATTGGTTCAATGACTGTAAATGCTCTTCAAACCTTTGACTTCCCTGTAGTGATGGGTTCGGTATTATTTACCGCTTCAATTTTTGTCTGTATGAATATTTTTGTGGATATACTGTATGGCATTCTTGACCCTCGAATTCGTTTAGCAAAATAGTAATACAATAAATAGCATTTTATTCTGCAGCATCATACTTCTGTCTCAAGCAATATCTAATTGAAATAAAAATATGCATTATGTGCTTCCATGCTTCTAATACGAAAACCGCTGTGCAGGTAGAACAATTTTATCCTGCAAAATTTAAAGACAAGTCTGCTTATACACCCAATTTACATTTTTCAGGATTTGAATATCCCAAACTGCCAGTTATTACAAATCAGGAACAAGATAAAATTCAGCTATACAATTGGGGATTAATTCCAAACTGGTCTGCTGATAATAAAATCAGAGAACATACATTAAATGCCCGATACGAAACTTTGCAAGAAAAGCAATCATTTAAAAATATAATGACTAACAGATGCCTCATCTTAGCAGATGGCTTTTATGAATGGAAATGGCTCGATGCTAAAGGCAAAAGCAAAGAACAATATTATATGACTATGCCAGACAAAAGTCTATTTGCATTTGCAGGTTTATATGATTCGTGGTTTGATACACTAACCCAAACAACAGTAAATACATTTACAATTATTACTACTACTGCCAACGCATTTATGGCAGAAATTCACAATCATGGCAAGCGCATGCCTGTTATCCTCAATAAAGAACAAGAATCTGGCTGGCTGGACGCACATACTGCATTTTATCCAGATGCTAATATTATTCTTACTGCAAGCTGCATAAACAAAAAACCAAATACCAATAACGAACAGTATCTATTATTTTAAATTATTTATAAATTTAAATATATTAATCACACCTTTTATTTTCTTCATTTCATTCTAAAAGTTAACTGATAAATAGCAAATTACATATCGAAATTTCATTTTATCTGATTTAGTTTGACTTATATCAAGTTTCTTTTGAATAGGAGGATTTTTATAGTTAAAGTATTGACATTATCACAAAGTTTGAATAATCTTGTGTCATAGTTGTATATACAATTATTTCACTAAGAAAAAAAGCGAAGATGAATTTACTTTACCCGCAACCTTAGAGAAGATAGAAAGAAATAAAACCCGAAAACAGGATACCATTTGGCATCCTGTTTTTTTGTACATTGCAGAAAAGAACAGAAAATGAGAAAATGCATATTGCTTAGTTTTTTACTGGTTATGGTATTTAATAGCCAAGCACAAACTTATATCGCCAAAATAAAAACTAACTATGGCAAAATCCAAATACTGCTGTATGATGATACACCCAAGCATCGCGATAATTTTATTAAACTGGCTAAAGCTCATTTTTATGACAGTCTCCTTTTCCATCGGGTTATATACGGATTTGTCATTCAAGGTGGCGATCCAAATTCAAAAAATGCCAGCGATACTGCATTTTTAGGTGAGGGCGACTTAGGTTATACAATTCCTGCTGAATTTAATCCTGAACATTTCCACAAACGCGGTGCATTTGCACAAGCTCGTGATGATAATCCGGAGAAGGCCTCTTCAGCCTGTCAGTTTTATATTGTACAAGGTAAACTAGCAAATGACTCAACCTTTATTAAAGCTAAAAAGCGAACAGGAAATGATACTCCAGAAGAGCATAAAAAAGTTTACAGAAAAACAGGGGGCATACCCCATCTGGACATGAATTACACGGTATATGGCGAAGTGAAGAAAGGAATGAAAACCGTAGATAAAATTGCTTCCTTAAAAACAGATAAAAATGACCGACCGATAAAAGCTGCAAGAATTATTCGCGTAGACATTATTGAGAATAAGAAATAATACTTATCGTCTAGGCTTTAGTTTGTTGATGTCATTATTTTCTCTCGGCACAAGTCCGCCGCCACCTTTTTGTTGAAATAGCTGTTGCTTTTTCTGAAATAATTCGTTATCCGAAACAGTATCTATTTGTTTTACATCTCGTTTTACAAATAGTTCATTCGGCTGTTTTCCCAAATTTCCTTTACCTGTTTTAGTCATCAGTGATGATTGCTCGTCAAACAATTTATGGGATAAAAACAATTCTCTTTTCGCACTTTTAGAAACCGTTCCTACAGAAGGATTATATGCACCCGCTACCCCGTCAAACTGCACAGGAGAAATTTGTTCCAGTTTAAAGTTTTCGGGCAAGGCTGCAGAGGTTGAATTTATTCTTGCCGTATAATCAAAATATTTAGCCATAATGCGTCTAACATAATTAAAGGGTTCTTGTCCGCGACAATATCCGTATTTTACAACAGCATCATTATAAAAACGCGGATTGGATTTATACAAGATAAAATACTCGACAGAGCCGTCCCACTTATTTCCCGGATAGCCGTTTTTTTCAGCAAGCCTTACTGCATCTGAAACATGACCGAAACCGGCATTATAAGATGCCAGAATAAACTTAATTCGTTGAGTTAAGTCGGGTATATTCTTCCACAGGTTTTCCAATTTTTTTAAATATGATGTACCTGCTCTGATATTTAAATCCGGATTATAGGATTGCCCGGGCATTAATCCCAAATCTCTGGCAGTACCGGGCATGAGCTGCATTAGACCCTGTGCCCCGGCCCATGAACGGGCGTTGGGATTAAATCGAGATTCCTGATTGATTAATGCTGCAACCAAACGCCAGTCCCAGTTCATCTGCTTTGCATATTTTTGAATCAGTGCATCATAATGTGAAATCATGCCTTGCTGCAAAAAGGCATCATCACTGAAAGCGAACATCGGATTTTTTATGGCTTTGAAATATTTGTCATATAGAGCAGTATATAAATTTTCTTGATGAACTGTATTGATCCAATTATTAAGATAAGCTAAAAGTTGGGTAGAATTACTGCGTACTGCCCAATGCAAAGATTGCTTATCTCCTACTCGCAGTTCAGTGTTCAAGTTTTCGAAATAGGAATTATTAACCATTGCCAAATCTTTGTCAGCAATGGTATAATCAATTTCGCCGGCAGCTACAGCTTCAATGATATCATCCGTACCGCGGTCATCACCCAAAATACGCACATCCAGATTGATGCCTACCGTATCTGCCAGTTCTTTTAGCTTGGAATAAAAAACAGAATTTTCAGCTATATAGACTATCTTATTCGACAATCCTGATATATTTTGAATTAATGTATCTGTTTTGTAAATACTGTCAACGGCATCAAAAGTTCTTCCCGGACGACGTTGTACTAAAACTTGTTCCACTTCGCGATAAGGAATCGTGAGTGATGACATTTCTTTTGCTTTGGGACTGTTATAAATGCCGTTGGCAATGATATCCCCTTTGCCTTCATTCAGCAAATTATACTGTTCTTGTGTCGTTTTTGCCGGAACAATCTCAAGCTTAACGCCTAATTGTTTTGCCAGTTCACTCATCAATTCGTATTCAAATCCTAGTGCCTGCCCTCTGTAAATAAAGTAGGATATAGAGTTATATTGCATGATTACCCTCAATACCCCTTTTTGTTTTATCTGGTCTAAATCAAATGTAACTTTTGGGGTATCTACTATTTTCTTTTTGTTTTGATATTCGGTAATAAAATTGATAGCAATAAAAGAGATTATTGTAACAGCAGACAGTATTAACCAGTTTCTTCGGGTATTCAATTATTTGAATGTAATAATATTAGTTAAAGAGCAAGCAGTATTATCTTTTGTTTCTTTAGCAAAAGGATGGCAAGTAGTGCTAACTTTTTTGAAATTAGATGAAATCATAGATGACTCATTGCTGACAGATTTTATCTCCCGGTCAAAATCATATGTGCAGCTGAAGCTTACTGTTTGTAACAAGGCATCCAGTCCTCCGAAAGGATTATTTTTGCTGTCATTTCCAAAAGATTCTGTCACACCTTTATCTTTCAGCAAATTCCCGGTAGACTTTGTTTCATAACGAATAAAGCTGTTATCCCGAAGTTCAAAGAATACTTCTTCTGCTTTTTTATCTTTTGCATCTTTGTCTTCATCATCTTCATGATAAATCGTATTTAAAGCTTTATTCAAAGCAGTTACATTCTTAAAATTAAAAGCAACACCAAATTTAAAAAGCGTAGTATCAGCAATTACATGTGCATCTGTAATGCCGTCAATATCTTTAAGGTAGTCATTTAGTTTTTGAAAATCTGCAGATAATTTATTTTTATCAGTATCATTTTTGTTCTTGTCTTTATCTTGTTTGCTTTCATTGCCAAATGCTCCGAAGAAGTCCTTGAATTGACCGAGGTCGGTAAAAAATGCATATGTACCAGATCCGTCTTTATTTAAATGCACATCTTCATGTAAATCAAAACAGCCGGTGCATAAAAACAAGCTGATTCCGGTTAAAATCCAAAGTAAGTTTTTTCTCATGTCAAAATATTTACAAATTTCTTTTTTATATGCAATTTTATCGCTTTTTTTATCCTAAATTTTGTTATCAAAAATACGACTAATGGACGAAATATTGGATGAAAAAACGTATGAAGACAGAAGCATAAAATATGCCACATTTTTAGACAGAGTTGCAGCCTTCTTGCTTGACCTTGGCTTATTATTACTCATCAGTCGTTTTTTGCTGGTAATGATTGATATAAATGTGTGGGATTACTGGTATATCATTATTGCAGCTGTTTTGCTATATTTCATTTTTTTACCTTCAAGCGAAATGCAGGCTACGATAGGAATGCGATTGACTAATATCCGGTATGTAAATGATAAAAGGCGAGATATTACAACATTTTCCGCAGCATTTCATTTCTTATTATCTCTGGTACTCTTTCCGGCTTTATTTCAATTATTAAGTCACTTAAATCCTGTTTTTTACGATAAGCTGGCAAAAGTGCAAATCATTAAGGTGAAGTAAAAAGCTCCTATTTTTTTACTAAATTCTTTTTTATTCTACTGAGCGAAGTAGGTGTTACACCTATGAACGAAGCCAGGTATTTTTGTGGTATTGTTTGTAATAGTTCGGGTTTGTTTAACAAATCCAGATAACGTTTTTCGGCGCTGTCTTTTTCCAATGCAGTAAAGCGTTGCAATAAATTCAGAATTACATCTTCCCAATATCTGCGCATCAACTCCTGCATAACAGGGTAAGATGTATAGAGTTTGTCTATTTCTGTTTTTGGCAAATACAAAATGGAAGTATCTTCTATGGCTTGTAAAAAATAATTGCTGGGTGTCTGACTGATAAAACTATGTATCTCAATGGCTGAATTATTATTTAAGGCAAACCAGACAGAAACCTCCATATCATCATGAATATAGTACAAGCGCAAACAACCTTTTTCGACAAAAACCAAATCCTTGCATACATCTCCTTCTTTTAACAGAAATTCATTTTTCTTTATCAACTTAGATTTGAATTTTGGTATCAGCATCTCCAAATCATCCGCACTGAGCGGAGCATATTGCATCAAAAAATGTTTGAGTTCAGAATGCATTAAATCTACAAATCTGCTTTAAATATAGCTTATAATTTGGAATAATGAGTAATGTGCTCACATCGGGCTAAAGAACAGACACTACTTGTTTTGCAATCAAAGGTGATAAGGCTACCCCCATGCCATTGCAAGCCATTACGTAATCGGCATAACTATTGATGGCTTGTATGCTAGGGAGTTTATTTATACTGAATGCCATGATGCCTTGCCAGTGTGCTTCTATTACAAAAAGTGTATTGGGTATAATCAACTCTTTTAATTTCTGGAGTAAATCATTTACAATAATTTCATTCGTTTCGAATGTAGTAGTTTCTTCATTTTGAAAATCTAAATTTCTTCCACCACCAAACAAAATGCGTTTGCCGATATTTCTGAAATAGTAAAAGCCTTCATCAAAATGAAAACTGCCTTTAATTTTTAAATTTTCAATTTCATTGGTTACAATTACTTGTCCCCTGCCCGGTTTTATCTCATTTTTTAACTGTAAGCACTTCGTAAAAGCATTGGTACAAAATAGAATTTTGTCTGCACTGAATTTTATTCCATCTTTTAAATAAAGTTTATTGCCATCTATATGTTCAACTTCTGCACCTGTGATAATCGTAATATTTTTTTCGCGCAATAAATTCCAATAACTCATTAAGGTTTTGCCCGAATCAATTTGTGCTTCTTGTTTACATCGAATAAGTTGCTTGACATCATCCGAGAATCCAAATGATTTTAATTCTGTTGAAATATCTTCAAATACGTCTTCATTAAATGAATCGAGTAATTCCTTATTCAGCCCAAAAATCTCATCAGCACTCACCACATCTTGCAAGATTAGTTCATAGCCGCCACTTCTTGTCATTCCCATTTGTTGGTCACTAAGTCTGGACGATAAAATGGACAAGCCTGCTCTTCGGTCTTTCACTAACTGCAGGGCATCTTGCAGACCCATTTTTTTTATATCGCTCAATATTTCTGTTACAGAACCAAAGCAGGCAAATCCTGCGTTTTTTGTAGATGCACCTGTGGGTAAAACACCCCGTTCCAGTAAAACGATTTTAGCTTGTTTATATTTATCACGGAGTTCAAAAGCTACAGAACATCCCATTATACCTGCACCAACAACAATAAAATCAGCATTTAGATTTAGCTTATTTTCCCAAAAAGACAACATCTAACAGAATGAAGTTATTTATTGAATGATAATTGACTTTACTGCAATACCTTGGTCTGTATAACTTCTTACCAAATACATGCTTTTTTGAAAGTTTAATACCGGTAGTTGTATCACTTCGTTTGGCATCCATCTGTTTTCAACTTCCTGCATAAGTTTTCCTTCCATGCTCCAAATTTCAATTTTTGAAACCGCATAAATAGATTGCACATGTAAGGAAGTTGAGGCGGGATTTGGAAAAAGCTGTATGCTTTTATCATCCAGCATTTCATTGTTTTTTATGGCTGTAACAGTACAACTATTAGTGAAAATAATTTTAGTATCCGTAACCCCTTGTGTAGCTATAGTATTTAGTCCGCTACTAGTACCTTTTAACCAAAAATTAAGCCAAGGTTCTAAATATTTAAATACTGTTGCATGTTGATCTGCATTTGAAATAAAACTACATCCCAGACATACAGCCAATTCTCCCACTTCACACACATCAGGTGTTTCATTAGAAAAGCCACAATGCGATGCCCCTTTAATTTCTATTAAAGTCTTACAAGTAGAAATCAGATTATTATACATGGAACCACCATTGCCACCTCTTGGAGCTACTTTATCCAGCGTGCCGGTAAAGACAAGACCGGGAATTCGTATCGTTTGAGCGGCTGTTATAGCCGATCCTCCTATAAAAGTTTGAGCCGGAGCTAATGCAAAAAAAGCATCGATATCCGGATTGTTTTGCAAGCCTAAAAAAGCAGCGCCGCCCCCCATCGAATGTCCGCCAATAGCTTTTTTATCAGCAACAATGCCATTAAAAAAATCGTTTGTCAGTGTATCTCTTCTTACCATATCCATGGCACAAAAGACTTCGTCTTTACCAAACTCACCATGATTTGGCGGCAGACCTTCCTCTGATTTTGGAAATATAAAAATATAACCCTTCGGACAATATTTTTGTGCCAAATAGGTAAACTCTTCTCCTTTCATTAAAAAGCCATGCCCGAAAGACACGACCGGAAACTTGTTTCCGTTATGTAGTGCCGGTTGGTTCGCTCCAGTAGCAGTTGCAGGATAATAAATCAGCACCGGGATATTTCTGTTTCTGGAAACATCACGTAATGTTTCA
>CAZPBT010000120.1:0-8757 GCA_964584555.1 uncultured Chitinophagales bacterium | reverse complement strand
CTTAACAAAGGTGAACTTCAATATTTAAGCTTGCATAACTGTCATTAATTCACTATTTTCACTAAAATATCTGTAATCATGAAATTATTTAAGCAGCTCTGTGTTTTATCTTTAGCTTTTATCTTGTTCTCTTGTAATAATGATGGTAAAAAAGCCGGAGACACTTCCGGTTTTGAAAAAGATGAAAAGTTCTATAAAGAATTTCAGGAGAAATTAATTTTGGTTGAAGACGGTGGTACTGTCGAATTTCCATCAGGAAAATATCTATTATCAAAACCGCTTTCAATGGAAGGCAAAAAAAATATTACCATCAAAGGAGCAGGCAGCGAAAAAACCGTTTTGTCATTTTTAAACCAAACGGATGGTGCTGACGGCATGCTGATTACCAACTGCCAAAATGTAACCATTACCGGTTTTACTATCCAGGATGCAAAAGGAAATAACTTAAAATTGAAAGGCTGCGACGGTGTACATATCCACCACATGAATTCTACCTGGACTACAGGCGCGGATACGGCTAACGGCAACTATGGATATTATCCGGTAGAGTGTAAAAATGTATTGATGGAATATAACGAAGTATCCTATTGTGCAGATGCAGGGGTGTATATCGGGCAATCTACCAATGTAGAAATTCATCATTGCTATGCGCATCATAATGTAGCCGGAATTGAAATAGAAAATTGCATCAATTCGGATATTTATCAAAACAAAGCAGAAAATAATGCCGGCGGAATTTTAGTCTTCGATTTGCCAAAACTATTTCAGGCTAATGGGCGAAATGCAAAAGTATGGGATAATGACTGTATCAATAATAACTTTAAGAACTTTGGCAAGCCCGGAAGCATCGTTTCCATGATTCCTCCCGGCTCCGGAATGATTATTATGGCGACCGACAGTGTGGATGTTTTTAACAACCGGATAATTAACAGCAAAACAATTGGCATCGCAGTAGTAAGTTATTTTATTACCCAAAAGAAAATTAATGATTCAACGTATGGTCCGTATTGCCAGTCAATATATATTCACGATAATAAATTAGACCGAAGTGGCTTGTCACTCAAAGAAAAAGTACCTGATCTTTCTACAGATTTAGGCAGGTTGCTTACCGGAGCATTTAAAGGAGCGGTAGATATTTTGGTAGATGGCAGCGCAGATCCTAAAATTAGGGATGCCAACGGTAAACTACCCGAAGGTAAGCGCATTTGCATCAGCAATAATGGCAGCAATATTGTTTTTGGCAATCTAAATATGTGGAAAGCTAGTGGCATAAAAGATATTTTAAATTATAAGGACAATGATATCACCGCTTTCGATTGCAGTTATACCGGAATAAACGGAAACGGGAAAAAAGCAGAGTAGTCTTTTGATTTATACTGCTGAGATTTAGACAAACTGAATCCAATTTAACATTGATTCAAGTAGATAATATTAATAAAAATGATTGACAATGAAACTGATTAGTAAGCAGCACCTGAATATAATCCTTTTTCTATGTGCTTTTGTTTTGCTGTTTATTCAATGTAAAACAACAAATTCATCCGGAAAAGTAACGATAGATATAAATGCCAAGCCTTTTGAAAAACTATCGGAGTATCATTTTTTTAAAGGAGATATTAAAAATCTGATGCCTAATGACAGAGTTCTTCCTTATGATTTAATTACTGCACTTTTTACCGATTATGCCCACAAATCTCGTTTTGTGTGGATGCCGGAAGGCATATCTGCAAAGTATAGTAAAGATGAAGCGCTGGATTTGCCGGTGGGTGCCGTTTTAATTAAGAATTTTTATTACCCTCATGATTTCAGAGATGAATCTAAAGGCAGAAAAATAATGGAAACCCGGCTTCTTGTACACAGAAAAGACGGTTGGGATAATATTACTTATGTTTGGAATGATGAACAAACTGATGCCGAGCTCAATATTATTGGCGATTCCAAGCCTGTTGAGTTTACAAATTTGCAAGGCGAACACGTGAGTACTACTTATGGCTACCCAAATAAAAATCAATGCAAAAATTGCCACAACCTCAATAATGCCGCCATGCCGATTGGACCAAAAGTGCGATACTTAAATAAAGATTTTACTTATGCCGATGGAGTAAAAAACCAGCTGGATAAATGGGTGGAAGTTGGCTATTTATCCGGCTACAACAAGGCTGATAATGTGAATAATAAGATTGTAAATGCGTTTGATGTAAAGTCAGCTTCTGTGGAAGACAGGGCTAAGGCATATCTGGAAGTCAACTGCGCACATTGCCACCGCAAAGAGGGCAGCGCCAGCAATACCGGTTTATATTTATTGCTGAGTGATAAAAATCCTGAAAGCTGGGGCGTAATGAAAAGTCCGGTTTCGGCAGGCAAAGGTAGTGGCAATTTCCTGTATGATGTAGTACCCGGCAAGCCGGATGAGTCTATCATTACCTACCGAATGGAAAGTGTAGAACCTGAAATCAGAATGCCTCAATTTGGCAGAAATTTAGTGCATAAAGAAGCTGTGGCGCTGATACGCCAATGGATTAGCGAGATGAAGTAATATCTGATTTCACAATCTTAATATATTACACAAATACCTTAAACCTTTCATGGCAGGCTTTTTCCAGCATCTCTCTGTCATCAGGATGTGCAATATCTATCAATGCCTTCGCCCGCTGTCTGAGATTTTTGCCAAACAAATTGGCAACTCCATATTCTGTTACCACATAATGTACATGTCCCCGTGAAGTAACTACTCCTGCTCCCGGCTTAAGAAAAGGCACTAATCGGTTTACTCCTTTATTGGTTCTGGAAGTCAAAGCAATTATCGGCTTTCCTCCTTCACTCAATGCAGCACCTCGCATAAAGTCCATTTGCCCACCAATGCCACTATATTGATACGTGCCGATACTGTCGGCACATACCTGCCCGGTTAAGTCCACTTCTATCGCACTGTTGATGGCTATTACCTTTGGGTTGCGACGAATAACGGATGGGTCATTTACATAGTCAATATCCAGAAAAACAAATGCCGGATTATCATCTAAATAGTTGTATAGACGTTTGGTACCAAGGGCAAAACCGGTTACGGTTTTATTGGGATGGATTACCTTCTTTTTATTGTTTATGACATCCCGTTCGAATAAATCGATAATACCATCGCTGCACATTTCAGTATGCACACCTAAATCTTTATGATTATAAAGCGACTTCAGTACTGCATCGGGTATAGTGCCTATGCCCATTTGCAAGGTGCTGCCATCATCTATCATTTCAGCAATATACTTCCCGATTTTAAGTTCATCTTGACCAATTTTTTGGGCATAGTCTACTTCCGGTAATTCTTCATCATGATATACCATAGCTGAAAACCTGTCGGTATGTATAAGACTGTCGCCATGCGTACGAGGTACACGAGGATTGACCTGCGCAATTACATATTTTGCCATATTTACGGCACTGCGTGCTATATCTACACTTACCCCTAACGAGCAGTAGCCATGTTTGTCGGGCGGTGATACCTGCACAATGGCAACATCGAGAGGCAAATACCCTTTTTTGAACAAATCGGGAATATCACTCAGAAAAACAGGAATATAATCAGCATGGCCTGCATTAACAGCACCCCGTACGCTCGTACTCACAAACATGCAGTTGATGTCAAAATGACCATTGTATTCGGGCTTATTCACTACAATATCACCTTGAACCGAAATAAAAACCAACTCTACGAATTTGAGACGGTCTTTCTCCATTGCAAGTTCCCGCAACATATACAAGGGTGTTTGTGCACCACCCTGAATAAATACACGATTACCGCTCTCGATATAAGCAAGTGCTTCTTTGGCTGATACATAGTGAAAAGGATGTAGCATAGCAATTAATTTGAGGTTGCAAGTTTACACCAAAATCCTGCTGTGCATATCAATATAAAATGAATTTTGAGTGAAATTCTGTTCTCAAAAGTAATCCGTCTTATATAAGACAGGGATTCAGGTCATATATCACAACCCGAACATACAGGAAATGCAGCCGTAATAAAACAGCTACTTCATCAAATCCAGCAAGTATTGCCCATAGCCACTTTTAAGTAAGGGCTGGGCTATTTCGTTGAGTTGTTCATTATTAATAAATCCCTTTCGATAGGCTACTTCTTCAATACAACCTACTTTTAACCCCTGCCGTTGTTCTATTACCTGCACAAACTGTGATGCCTGCATGAGCGAATCGAAAGTACCCGTATCCAGCCAGGCTGTACCTCTGTCGAGAATGCCTACTTTTAACTTTCCTCTACGCAAATATTCCTTGTTTACATCCGTAATTTCATATTCGCCCCGTGGGCTGGGTTTCAGGTTCTCAGCAATATCAATTACTTCATTGTCATAAAAATATAAACCCGGTACGGCAAAATTTGATTTTGGCTGTTCGGGTTTTTCTTCAATAGAAACAGCATTTAACCCATTATCAAATTCTACAACACCATATCGTTCCGGGTCGGAGACATGATAAGCATAAATCACACCGCCGTCCGGGTTATTGTTTTTAGTGAGTAAATCTTCCAAACCCGTACCATAAAAGATATTATCTCCCAATATCAATGCGCACTTATCACTGCCGATAAATTCTTTGCCAATCACAAATGCTTGTGCTAAACCATTTGGTACTTCTTGCACTGCATACTGAAAATTGCAACCGTATTTCTTTCCATCACCCAATAAGCGTTGAAAGTTTGGCATATCGTGTGGTGTGGAAATAATTAATATTTCGTTGATACCGGCCTGCATCAGTACTGACAGCGGGTAATAAATCATGGGTTTGTCGTAAATCGGCATGATTTGCTTGGAGATGGCATAAGTAATCGGGTATAAACGCGTACCCGAACCACCAGCTAAAATTATTCCTTTCATAAAATAAAAAACAAAAATACACAGTTAAACAACATTATTTGAATATGTTTGCCCTGAAATTTTGCAGATTGATTTTTTTAGGTTAATTTCGTGTTAATACATTAAACAACTACATTATATGGCAGAAAAAACGTTTAAAATCTTAGTCGTAGATGACGAACCGGATATTCTGGAATTTTTAAGTTATAACTTGGAAAAAGATGGCTTTGAAGTTGAAACAGCAGAAAACGGAAAAGTGGCTCTTGAAAAAGCCAAAAAAAGCCAGCCGGATATTATTTTGCTGGATGTGATGATGCCGGAAATGGACGGTATAGAAGCTTGTAGAAGCCTGCGTGAAATGCCACAATTTGAAAACACTATCATCGCTTTTCTGACCGCACGCACTGAAGACTATTCACAAATTGCAGGTTTTGAAACCGGAGCAGATGATTATATCAGCAAGCCGATTAAACCGAGAGTACTGGTTTCCCGTCTTAAAGCCTTATTGCGCAGATACGAAGCTAAGGAAGCAAAATCTACCTTTCTGGAAGTGGGTAATATTCAGATTGACAGAGAGCGTTATCTCATTATCTTTAACGGTAAAGAAATGGCTGTTCCACGTAAGGAATTTGAACTTTTATATCTGCTTGCCTCCAAACCCGGGAAAGTATTCAAACGAGATGAAATTCTCAATGAAATTTGGGGAAGAGATATCATAGTAGGCGACCGAACTATCGATGTACACATCCGCAAACTGCGTGAAAAATTAGGCGAAGAACTAATCAAGACGGTAAAAGGCATCGGGTATAAATTTGAAGAAGTTTAGCAAGAATTAGCGTATGAGAAGTACACCTTCTCCAACAATTATAAGCTTATTAGGAAGTCTGGCAGTGGCGTCATCGTCCACTGCCTTATTTTTAATCATAGCCACAGTTTTCAGGCTGAACTATGCTGTTGCATCCATCTTTGTGTTCTGCGCTATCGGCTTTTTTATCTCATTTATCGTTTTCCGCTTTGTGCTTATTCGATTTATTTATAATAAAATAAGAATTATATATAAGACTATCGGCAAACCATTAAAATTTGAACAGGAAATAAAAGAAGGCAGCGGACTGATGGTGAAAACGGTAGAACGAGATGTGGCAGAATGGGCACTCAACAAGAATAAACGCATTCGCGAATTACAGAAACTGGAACAATACCGCAAAGAGTTTGTCGGCAATGTATCGCATGAGCTGAAAACACCCATATTCAATGCGCAAGGATATATTGAAACCGTACTGGATTCGGATATGGACGATCCTGAATTTATCCGGCAGTTTCTGGAAAAAGCCAATAGCAATATTGACCGTCTGGAAAGCATAGTCAGTGACTTACTGGAAATCTCAAAATTTGAAACCGGACGAATTCAGCTCGAAAAGTCGGCATTTGATATTGTTGCATTAATTAAGAAAGTATTTTTTCAGTATCAGCACTTGGCAGAACAGTTCCATACCAAGTTGAAAGTGCATGGTGATGAGCATACTTATTTCGTTTTTGCCGATGAAAAACGCATCATGCAGGTATTGGAAAATCTTATTTCGAACTCAATAAAATATGGCAAAGAGGGTGGCAAAACAGATATTTACATACACGATCTGGATGAACAATATCTGATAGAAATTGCAGATGACGGACCGGGCATACCGCAACAGCATCTGGCAAGGGTTTTCGAGCGTTTTTATCGTGCAGATAAGAGCCGTAGCCGTAAAGTTGGAGGTACAGGATTGGGTTTATCTATCGTAAAAAATATTATAGAAGCACACGAACAAACCATCAACGTGAGCAGCGAAGAAGGCATAGGCACTACGTTCAATTTTACTATTCAAAAGTATATTGAATAGATATTAAGTATTTTTTTATTAATATTATATTAACCTATACATGAAAGACCATCATCGGCACTTTGGTATGCATGGCCATATAATGCGTATTGCTATGTGAAAAGAGTTGTTGTATAAATGATTTTTTCTCTGTAGACATAATTAATAAATCTGTACTGTGCTCTTTGCAATAGTCTTCAAAGCCTTTCTCGAACGATCCCGCCAAAACAAAATTCAGTTTTACTTCTTTTTGGCTGTATGTATTGATTAATTTTTCAATTTTCGTGTCGTCATTAAATACATTAAAACTATGTGTATCTACCTTCAGTAAATCTAATTTATTAACACCCATCACATGTGCAAATTCAAGGGCTTTGTCAATAACCGGAAGCTCATCTTTACTGAAATCATCAGCAAACACGATATGGTTAAATTCGAACTGCTCATAGTCTTTAGGCACTAAAATAACAGGACATTCACAATTTTCCAGAATATATGATGCATTGCTGCCAAATATTTTATTAAGCACTGTGCTGCTGCCTGTAGTACCGGCTACCAACAATTCACATTTCAGTTCTTTGGCAATGCGGTTTAAATCCTCCGTCAGGTTTCCAAAAATGACATGAGTTTTTACTTTGATATTTTTTTTGGCAAGCGCCTCTTCAATTGGTATAAATTGCTGACGGGCATTCTCTTCCATATCTTTAAAAACGGACTCGGTAAAGACAAAATCCGCACCATAAACAGAGCTGTACATCATTGGAGAATACATGTGACACAAATGCATTTCTGCTCCTGAGCGCTGAGCAATAATTTCGGCATAACTGATTGCCTTGAGTGAAGTTTCGGAAAAATCAACCGGAATAAGAATAGTATTCATGGAAATATTTTGCTTAAAGTTAATAAGATATTCGTATGGTTCGTAATGATTTTTATCATGGTGGGAAAAAAATAGCATCAATTAATAACTAACCCACTACATTTACTTCTGCTTCCAGTGTAATGCCGAATTTTTCTAAAACGGATTGTTGTACATGTTGTGCGTGCTGCCAAATTTCCAAACCACTGGCGTTTCCATAATTTACAATGACCAAAGCCTGATTGGCGTGATTGCCCGTATTGCCCGATTTTTTTCCTTTCCACCCACATTGTTCTATCAGCCATGCCGCCGGAATTTTTATTTTGTTTTCGGGCAAATGATAATGCGGTATTTCCGGATATTGCTGAAAAAGTAGCTCAAATTGCTGTTGGGGTATTTCCGGATTTTTAAAGAAACTGCCCGCATTGCCCATCTCATTTGGGTCGGGTAATTTACTTTTTCTGATGGCAACCACTGCATCCGATACATCTTTTACCGTTGGATTTATCTTGTTTTCTTCATGCAATATTTTCTGGATGTCACCGTACTTGGTATTTACTTGTGGGTGTTTGGATAATTTGAAAGTAACCGAATAAATAAAATATTGTCCTTTAGCTTCTCCTTTAAAAATACTGTCGCGGTAGCCAAAAGCGCATAGCTCTTTATCAAATTTATACAAATCGCACGTCGCTAATTCTATGGCTTCCAGTTCTTCAAAACAATCTTTCATTTCTACCCCGTAAGCACCGATATTTTGTATGGGTGCAGCACCCACCGTACCGGGTATCAACGATAAATTTTCCAATCCGCCATAGCCATGCTCTACACAATACATTACAAAACTATGCCAGTTGGTTCCAGAAAACGCAGTAAGCCAAATATCGTTCTCATCCTCTTTTAATATGCGGATGCCAACTATCTCATTCTTAATAATTAATCCGTCATAATTACCACAAAACAAAATATTGCTGCCACCGCCAAGAATCAGGCGTTTGTTTTCGAGGTATTCGGACGTTTTTAAAAGTAAAAGAAAATCCTCCAGTGATTTAATGCTTACGAAGAGTTTGGCTCTTACATCCAACCCAAAGGAGTTGTATTTTTTGAGTGAATAATTTTGATAGAAAGATAGCATATAAGGCAATAAATATAAGCGTAAAATCAGACATCAGATAAT
>CAZPBT010000119.1:0-8804 GCA_964584555.1 uncultured Chitinophagales bacterium | reverse complement strand
GGCGCGCCATCCCTTTTATTGCATTAGTTGAATATTATTCACCTACTACTTCAAAATCAATTTCAGTAGAAATTTCTTTGAATAAATTGACATTGGCTTTATACAGACCTAATTCTTTTACTTCCCCTAAAATATGGATTTTCTTACGCTCAATCTTAATATCCATTTGCTTGTGAATAGCATCAGCCAACTGAATATTAGTAACGCTACCAAACAATTTTCCGGTTGCTCCTGCTTTAGCTCCAACTGTAATTTTAGTAGCTTTCATTTTCTCCGCTACAGCTTGCCATTCTTCCATGAGTTTGGCCAACTTAGCAGATTGTTGTTTCTTAATTTCTTCCAAATGTTTCATATTCGAAACATTTGCGATTTTGGCAAATCCTTTCGGTATCAAAAAATTTCTGCCGTACCCCGGTTTTACGGATACAACATCAAACTTGCTGCCTAAATTTTCTATATCTTTTAATAAAATGAGTTCCATGGCGTTTATTTTAAAAGGTCAGTAACATAAGGCATCAAAGCTAAATGACGCGCTTTTTTAATTGCTTGAGATACTTTGCGCTGAAATTTCAAAGAGTTTCCACTCAATCGACGAGGTAGCATTTTACCTTGGTCGTTTACAAATTTCAACAAGAATTGTGGGTCTTTATAGTCCACATATTTGATGCCCATTTTTTTGAAACGGCAATATTTTTTCTTTTGTTGACCGATTTTCGGTGCATTCAAAAATTTAATTTCGTCTTGTGATGCCATCTTATGCCTCCGCTTTTTGAGTTTTACCAGATAATTTTTCTCTTCTTTGTCCTGCATACGCCAATGCGTATTTATCCAGTTTTGTAGTTAGAAAACGCATGATGTTTTCATCACGTTTAAATTCTACTTCATACTTGCGGATAATCTGAGGATCTGCCTCAAACTGCAATAAGGTATAAAAACCTGTTGTTTTCTTTTGAATGGGATAAGCTAACTGCTTGATGCCCCAGTCTTCTTTGTGAACCAGCTTTCCACCGTTTTTCTCTATGAAATCAGTGTACTTTTTTACGGTTCTTGTGTACTCATCGTTAGAGAGTACGGGCGTGGTAATAAAAACCGTTTCGTAATTGCTCATAATGTTTAAAAAATTGTTTAAAAATGAGGTGCAAAGATAGTCTTTTTTTCTTAAAAACCAGTAGTTTATGCTAAGAATGTAATTGAGTCATGTTATTTTTTTGTTGTTCATTTATATGGTTTTTTGCAAAAATCCTGAATTTGCAATATCAAATTCGTATTAACTTTTAAATAACTACAATCAAAAATTTTATTTTTGAAAGGTAGCAAGTATCTTTACAGTCCATAACGACTTACTAAGTTATGGCTAAATTCATCTTCGTTACAGGCGGGGTTTCATCTTCTTTAGGAAAAGGAATTCTTGCTGCTTCTCTGGCTAAATTATTGCAATCCAGAGGGTTAAATGTCACCATCCAGAAATTCGACCCGTATATTAATGTCGATCCGGGCACAATGAATCCGTATGAGCATGGGGAGTGTTATGTAACAGAAGACGGTGCAGAAACTGATTTGGATTTAGGACACTACGAACGATTTTTAGGCGTTTATACTTCTCAGGCAAATAATGTTACAACCGGAAAGATTTATCAGGAAGTTATCAATAGAGAGCGGAGAGGAGATTATTTAGGAAAAACAGTGCAAGTTATCCCGCATATCACTGACGAAATTAAGCGACGTGTTTTACTGTTGGGAAAAACGGATAATTATGATATAATCCTTACAGAAATCGGGGGAACAGTGGGCGACATTGAATCTTTACCTTTTGTAGAAGCTATAAGACAGTTGAAATGGCAATTGCCAAAACAGGATTATCTGGTTATTCATCTCACATTAGTGCCATATTTGTCATCTGCAAAAGAATTAAAAACCAAACCGACACAGCACAGTGTAAAAGAGTTGCAGTCTGAAGGTGTGAATCCGGATATAATAGCTTGCCGAGCTGAAATTTCATTAGGTGCTGAGCGCAAACGAAAAATTGCTGAGTTTTGTAATGTCGATTACGATTCAGTTATTGAAGCTTTGGATGCAGAATGTATTTATGATGTGCCGATTAATTTACAAAAAGAACGATTAGATGAAATTGTTCTTCAAAAATTCGGATATGAAGATATGCCCAAAGCTGATTTGGAAGAATGGAACTCTTTTCTGCATCGCTATAAGAATCCCAAAAAAGAAATTACTATTGGGCTAATTGGAAAATACATAGAGCTGAAGGATGCTTATATTTCAATTTATGAATCTTTTATCCATGCAGGTGTCTTTAATGAATGCAAAGTAAATGTAGAACGCATTCATGCAGAAGAAATCACGAAAAAAAATGTCAGAGAGATTCTCGGAAATCTGGATGGTATTTTTGTGGCCCCTGGCTTTGGTCAACGTGGCATAGACGGTAAAATCGACACCATTCGTTATGCCCGCGAAAATAATATACCGTTTTTTGGCGTATGTTTAGGCATGCAAATGGCTGTTATCGAGTTTGCCAGAAATGTATTGCATTTGGAAAATGCTAATTCTACGGAGATGCAAAATAGCACACCGCACCCTGTTATAGATATGATGAAAGAACAAAAAACAGTGGTGAATATGGGTGGCACTATGCGTCTCGGGGCTTACCGGTGTACATTGAAAGAAAATACACTTGCTTATAAGATTTATGAAAAGGAGGAGATTTCAGAAAGACACCGGCATCGTTATGAATTCAACAATAAATACCAAAGCGATTTTGAAAATAATGGCATGATAATATCTGGGGTTAATCCGGATACGGGATTAGCAGAAATCATAGAAATACCCGAACACAAATTCTTCATTGGTGTCCAGTTTCATCCTGAATTTAAAAGTACTATCTTAAAGCCACATCCGCTATTTTGCCATTTTGTAAAAGCCTGCTTATCCTGATTTTTAGTATCTTTGCAGGCTAAAAAAAATAACATGAATATTTGTATCGTTACCGGTTCGGGTGGATTAATTGGGAGTGAGTCTGTCGAGTTTTTTGCAGACAAATTTGATTTGATAGTGGGCATAGATAATGATTTACGTGCATATTTTTTCGGGAATGATGCCTCTACATCATGGAACAAAAACCGTTTGGAAGAAAGATTTTCCAACTATAAGCATTACAATATTGATATTCGCAATAATGCAGATCTGGAAAAAGTATTTGCAGAATACAACAAAGATATTAAGCTGATTGTCCATACTGCCGCTCAACCATCACATGATTGGGCTGCACGAGAACCTTTTACTGATTTTACGGTGAATGCAAACGGTACGCTGAATATGTTAGAATATACGCGATTACATTGCCCTGAAGCGGTTTTTATTTTCACATCAACTAATAAAGTTTATGGCGACAATCCGAACTATTTACCATTAGTAGAACTGGAAACAAGATGGGAAATTGACGAGTCACATCCTTATTATAAAGAAGGTATTGATGAGTATATGAGTTTAGACCATACCAAACATTCCATTTTCGGTGCATCAAAGGTAGCCGCAGATATCATGTGCCAGGAGTATGGCAAATATTTCAATATGAATATTGGCGTGTTCAGGGGTGGATGCCTTACAGGACCAAACCATAGTGGTGCTATGCTGCACGGATTTTTATCATACTTGATGAAATGTGCCATAACCGGAACTCAGTATAATATCTTCGGATATAAAGGCAAACAGGTACGAGATAATATTCACAGCTATGACTTGGTAAACATGTTTTGGCATTTTTATCAAAATCCGCGACAAGGAGAAGCTTACAATGCAGGTGGTTCAAGATTCTCTAATTGCTCTATGAAAGAAGCTATTACATTGTGCGAACAAATTTCTGGCAATAAAATGAACTATCAATATGTAGATACCAATCGAATTGGCGATCATATCTGGTATATTTCAGATGTGAGTAAATTTAAAAAGCACTACCCGCAATGGGATTTTAAATACGATCTGACAACTACACTCACTCAGATACATGACAGTATGCTGAAGAGAGTGTAATCGTTTTCTGTACAATTACTTTTTCAATACTTTTTCGTTTGCACTAAAGCCTGATTTTTCTGCTTGAATACGCAATAAATACATGCCTTTAGCTAAGTGATTTCCATTAAGTTGCAAGGTGTTTTTACCTGTTTTTACCAAATAATTATTTTGCATAATTATTCGCCCTAAGTCATCTAAAAGAGTAATAGCTATATCGTCGTCTAATGCAGATATAAATTCAACAGCAAAAATATCACCGAATGGATTTGGGTAAACTGATTCTAAATGAGTGGTAATAATTTTATTATCAAAATTTATCAAAACTACATTTGAATATTCGAAGCTATTATCTAAATCAACTTGTTTTAATCGATAATAGTTATTTCCAGAAAGCGGGTACTCATCCAATAGGGAATAATTCAGAATTGAATTACTGAATCCTGCTGCATTTACTCTTCCAATAGATGCAAAATTGATTCCGTCAGCAGATCTTTCTACATCAAAATAATCACTATTTATTTCTGATGCAGTTTCCCATTTCAATAAAACATCATCCACTTGTTTTTCACCAGTAAATGACAATAATTCAACAGGCAAAGTTGTTGAATGTTGTATGGTAGCAAACTTAGAAAACCCTGACATGCCCGTACGTTGTACAGCTGTAACAGGATTGCCTGGTACACAACTCCCATTCAATGCCCAAGCTGGTGCTGCTGAAGGACTTTTTGCAATAGAGAAATAATCAAAAGGATTCGTGTAGCTTCTGTTGTATAAGGTCATTGTATAATTTCCGGTACTTGCAGCAGATGCATTTATTGTCCAATAGCCATTATTTAAGTAAGGCGCATTATAAATGATTCCACATTCTATGCCCCAACCGGGTGCACCGGGCATTGGCCAAGCACCTCCCCAAGGGTCAAATCTAGCTAATAATTGAATAGCAGAAACAGCAGCAGCAGAAGTAAAGTTTACATTTGCTCGCTCATAGCCTGGTGTTGCATGTCCTACCGGAAAATCGAATGATCCGGTAGTATTGGCTGCCAGATATCTTCTAAGATTACCTTCTACATAACTAGTCGTATTACCGACTGTGGTCGCCGTAGTTGCGGTATTTGTCAAGATAACTTCTTGTGTATTTGGTGTAATTATTTTTCCTGTGGTTAATGTTAAAGTTCCTGATGTACCTAACACCATATTCGGAGAGTTAATAGTAGCAATGCTGACCCCGGGGCCGGAGTGATTTATGACTACATTATTCAATGTAAGGATTGGTGTTGCCGTTGTGTTGTTTGGGCTGTATGTTTGCGAAGCTGCTCCGTTAAATGTAATTGTAGATCCAGTAGTATTGGTAAAAGTTGTTGCACCTGCGGCATTGTAAAAATGACCTGCAAGTATTAAATTTTTACCGTTAAAATTAAAAATACTGTTACTGTTGCTTGTTGTAAAATTACCTGACAATTCAAGATTTGTATTGGTTACAACTGTACAGTTTGTACTGCCTGCAATATCTGTGATAGTAAGGTTGCCCAATCTGGAAGTACCGCTCAATGTACCATTTAAGCTATGTGTGGTATTATCGTCACTGAATAAAATTGTTGAGGTAGGATCTGCAATAATTGTCCCATTATTATACAAACTCTCACAAATCTTTAAAACAGAATTAGCTCCCAAAGTGAGCGTTGCTCCCGGATCGATTGTAATATTTTTTACAACTACCGTACCCATAGCTGAAGTAATAATAGGTTGAAAGGACGAAGAAGGTGACACTATTGCGTTTATACCACAAGTTGGAATAGTACATCCACCCCAATTTGCAACAGTAGTCCAGTTTGTAGTATTAGCCCCACCCGACCAAGTCAATGAAGCAGGAATACCATAATTCACTATGCCTGAGGCAGTAGGAGTAAAGTCCAATGTAAATCCGGAAGTACTGTTAGAGAAATTTTGAACTGCCAATAAAAATACATCACCGGATGCCACAGTTACTCCATTTTCATAAGAAGCATCAAACCCCGGGTATGCAGCGGGTGCATTGCCAGATGGAGATAATCCGGTTACTCCCAAATAGCTGTAATTACAAGCAGCAGTACTGCCACCACCACTGGATAAAATGGCAGAACATGTAGTAGAACCACTACCGTTTACTTTCCATAATAAGAAATCGTAATCAGTTTCATTTCCAGCACTACCATCATAGTCATTTGGAATAATATCAAAATATAATGTACCCGGATTGTCAATGACTATCCTGTACCATACGGACCCACGTTCTCCGGTTGTACAATTCGAACCAGTCGTTGATGAATTTGTATTATCACATGTAAATCCCACACTTTGATATCCGGGATCTCCAACAGCAATTATAGAGTTACACACTGTAATAGGAGTAACGCATTCTTGTCCTGATAAATTTGGATAAAATGAATTGCCGTCAACAGCTGTGATAGCAAAAGTTCCAACATCATCACTGTTACCATCCACTACAACATAATAGGTCGCTCCGGAAATTAATCCTGTTAATTTTAATTCTGAAATATCTAAAGCTGTACCTCCACAGTCAGGAGCATTAACATTGCAGTTTACTAAAGTCATACCTGTACCACAGGTACCAGAATATACCGCAATTTGCGTTTTTCGTAAAGTACCAGGGGCTGTACGTACATTTACCTTTCCAGATGCAGGTGCCACAAATGAATACCAAACGGTATTATAAACTCCTGTAGTCCAGCAGGAAGGGGTACTTGGTTCACTGCTGTTATAAGAACAACTGTTGTTACCTGACACTATAGAACCTAAAGGAATATTAATTGCATTACAAGGTAAGTCATTAGTTGGAGTGCCTCCCGGACAAGGATTGCTTAAACACAAGGTTTGAACGGTACTGTAGTTTCCACTAGTGTAAGTATACATTCTTATATAATAAGTTGCACCAATAGTAAGTCCTCCAATTATTCCTCCAGAATTGTTATCAGTACACAAGATTGAAGTCATTGTTGAACCACATGAAGCTGAAAACACTTGGAAATAAACATCTGTTTCACCTGATATATATGTGGCAGTTAAATTTAATATATTTGCCGTAGCAACAAATTTAAACCAGACATCATCATCAGGATAGCCAGAATTTGATGTACAAGCTCCACTTGGTGTTACACTTGATTGATAAGCACCTGCTGTTGATTGGTTGGATAATGTTGAGCAACTTCCGTCTGAAGGAATAGTGGGAAAGGCAAGAGCACCACTACACTCATCATTTGCCGGTGGAGGTGGAGGTGTTTTTAAGCAGATGGTTTGTGTTGTGGTATATCCTGAATAATAGGAATACATTCGGATATAATAAGTAGCACCTGTTGTTAGTCCGCTTAAAGTCCAACTGTCATTAGGATAATCTTGACATATTAGCGCATTCATTGTAGCTGAGCAACTTCCCGAAAATACTTGCCAATAGATATCTGTTTCGCCGGAAACCCAGGTAGCTGACATTTGAATGGCTGGACCGGGCGCAACAAATTTAAACCAAACATCATCATCCGGATATCCATAGTTGGATGTACATGCTCCACTTGGTATTACACTGGATTGTGTGGCACTTGCTGTTGATTGATTAGATAATGTTGAACATGTACCATCTGTTGGTATCGTTGGAAATGCAGTTGCACCGCTACACTCATCATTAGCAGGTGGAGGAGGAGGAGTTTTTAAACAGATGGTTTGTGTCGTGGTATATCCTGAATAATATGAATACATACGGATATAATAAGTAGCACCAGTCGTTAGTCCACTAAGTGTCCAACTGTCATTTGGTGTATCCTGACATAAAAGTGCATTCATCGTACCTGAGCAACTTCCGGAAAATACTTGCCAATAAATATCTGTTTCGCCGGAAACCCATGTTGCTGACATTTGCACTACTGGACCGGTAGCAACAAATTTAAACCAAACATCATCATCCGGATAACCATAGTTGGATGTACATGCTCCACTGGGTGTTACACTGGATTGTGTTGCACTTGCTGTAGATTGATTGGATAAAGTTGAACAAGTTCCATTGGTAGGAATAGTTGGAAATGTAGTTGCACCACTACAATTGTCATTTGCAGGAGGAGGTGGAGGTGTTGACATACAGATAGTTTGTACAGTATTACCTGAACTTGACCAAGAATACATGCGTACATAATAGGTCTGCCCGATTGTTAATCCGGAAACAGTTCCTCCTGCATCTGTATCCGTACATAACAAAGCATTCATTGAACTTGTACAAGAACCGGAAAATATTTGCCAGTAAACATCAGTATTACCCGATACATAAGTAGCTGACAATATATGAGACGTAGCAGTAGCAACGAACTTAAACCATACATCATCATCAGGCGTACCTGAATTTGAAGTACATGCACCGGTAGGAGTAACTGAGGAATTAGTAGCATTGGTAGTAGATTGATTAGATAATGTTGCACAAGTTCCATTGGTTGGAATAGTTGGAAATGCCGTTGCTCCGCTACAATTGTCATTTGCCGGAGGTGTTGGGCAAGCTGTATAAGTAGCAGTACCAATAGTAGTTTGTTGTGTCAAGGATGCGGTAAAACCTGCATAATTAAATGAAGCATCTGATGTAAAGACAAAAGTAAGGCATCCATTAGGAGCACTTGAGGTAACAGATGCAGGCAAACTCGTACCACTGTAAGTTGCTAATAAAGTAGATGCACAAGCTACCGAGCCATTATATAGGTAGTATAAAATAAACTGTGTAAACAGGAAGTGTTGAGTTTAGGGAATAGCTG
>CAZPBT010000118.1:1542-8844 GCA_964584555.1 uncultured Chitinophagales bacterium | reverse complement strand
TAAGTGATTTTTCTACTTTCAGATGAGCAGAAAAATTATCGAGGTAGGATTTCCATAACTGAATTTGCATATCACTCATTATAACATAAATATATTATGAACTAGTCAAACAGTATTCTTTAAAAATGCACATATCTTAATAAAAAAATGCCGGAAATAATCCGGCATTTTTTTTTGTTGTATAGCTGATTTATTAATCTAATGCTTTTACTTTATCCAGCATATTCATCGCTGCATACACTTTTCTAAGACTTTGTTTATAGTCCGGATTTTTTGTATCTATTTGATATGCTTTTTCTAAGTAAGGTAAGGCTTTTTGAAAAATTTCATCCCGTTGTTTTTTAAGGGCATTATATTTATCTACTTCTTTATCATCCAGAGCATTCATCTTTTTATTTATTTCAATTCCTTCGTTGAAAGTCATAATACCTAAATTGTAATAGGCGTCGCCAAATTTTGTATCTGCTGCAATAATTTGTTCATAGGTAGCTTTGGCTTTATCTGCTTGACCAGCTTTATCGTAGATAACTGCTAAATTGAATAAGTAAGAAGTATTTTTAGGTTCTTTTTTAACGGCATCTTCAAATTTCTGAATTTGTGCACTCAAATCATTACTGCTCAGTGCCTGATTCAATTCAATTACTTTCAGATTTTTATTATCCGGATATTTTGCCAATCCTTTTTTTACGATTTCAGCTAATGCTTCTGTGTTTTTTGTTTCTTCATATATCTGTGCTAAAGACTCATAAACTGATGGTTCGTTATAGTTCATGCTTACCAGTTTCTCCAGCATTGGGGTTACTTCTGCATATTTTTTTGCAGAAGCACCGGAAACTGCAGCTGCAAACAATGCTGATGTATCAATTGATTTTTGTAAGCCTTTGCTTAATAACAATTCATTAATGGAATATGCCGAAGAGAAATGACGAAAAGCATCCTCGTTGTTATTTTGCTTGTACCTGCCCAGACCTTCATTAAATAAATATCCTTCAAGTGCAGAAAGTGGAGTGGAATAATCTTTTTGTTTTTTGGGATTCGTTTCTAAACCTAATGCTTTGATATAGGCATCTTTTGCATCAAATAAGCAATTGGGATTTTGAGCATAATACACATTAGTTTCGTATATGTTTTTATACACATCTCCTTTTACTCTCCAAGCTTTTACACTGGTTTGGGTTTCAGCATCGGTAAGAGCGGCATCAATATCCTTTTTGGCATCTAATACCTTACCTTCCGAAAGTGAAATTTCTGCGCTGTTTACTTTTCCTTTTTGTGCGTAGCCGTTTAGTGCAACAGCGAGTACACACAGCAGCAACATAGATTTAATTGATTTCATTTTTTATTGTTTATTGAGAGTACTAATCTTTTGTTTCTTCCGATGGCTGATCGCCATTTTCATTTTGATCCTTACCTTCATCATTTGTTAAATTATTTTCGTCTTCACCTTCGTTTTCGCTTTCCTCCTCTTTTTCAATTTTACAAACTGCGGCTATTGCATCGTCGTCATTAACATTTATCAACCTTACTCCTTGCGTATTACGTCCTATCACTCTCAAGGTATCAAGTCCTATTCGGATGGTAATACCTGATTTATTGATAATCATTAAGTCATTTTCATCGGTAACCGAATCAATGGCAATCATGCTACCTGTTTTATCTGTTACGTTTAATGAAATAACGCCTTTTCCACCTCTCGAAGTTATGCGATAATCATCTAAAGCCGAACGTTTTCCGTATCCGTTTTCAGACACTACCATAATATCCGGTTTGGTTTCCAAGGTCTTATCAACACAAACCATGCCAATTACTTCATCATCCTCAGCTCTCAGGGTGATTCCTCTTACACCCGATGCAGTACGTCCTATGGCTCTTGCATCTTCTTCATCAAAACGAACAGCATAACCAAATTTAGAACCTAATAATATTTCAGACTGACCATTCGTCAAAGCAACATCTATCAATTCATCTCCTTCTCGCACAGTTATGGCATTTACTCCATTTTGTCTTGGACGAGAGTATTCGCGAACTGATGTTTTCTTTACCGTTCCTTTTTTTGTTGCCATAACGATAAAATGAGAATCAAGGAATTCTTCATCTTTCAAATCTTTGATATTGATAAAGGCTTTGATTTTATCTTCAAGATTGATATTGACTATATTTTGTACCGGACGACCTTTGGATGTTTTATTGCCTTCAGGAATTTCATACACTTTCAGCCAAAAACATTTCCCTTGTTCTGTAAATAAAAGTAAATAATTGTGAGTGGAAGCCACAAAAATATGTTCGATAAAATCTTCATCACGGGTTTTGCCTCCGAAAGAGCCTTTGCCTCCCCTGTTTTGTCGTTTGTATTCATCAAGTGAAGTGCGTTTTACATAACCCAGATGTGAAATAGTTACTACCATTTCCTCTTCTGCAATCATATCTTCATAATTGATATCATCGCCATAGTAAACGATTTCAGAACGACGCTCATCGCCATATTTTCTTCTGATTTCTGCTAATTCTGATTTAATGATATCAAAACGCATAAATTCGTTTGCCAGAATTTCTTTTAAGCGAGATATTAAGGCACTGATTTCACGGTGTTCTTCTCTTATTTTTTCAATTTCCATGCCAGTCAAGCGTTGTAAAGTCAATGCCAATACCGCTTTAGCCTGGATTTCAGACATTCCGAAATTATTGATTAAACCGTCTTTAGCTTCTTCGGGATTTTTAGAATTGCGTATCAGCTTGATAACTTCATCCAAATGATCCAAAGCGATTAAATAACCTTCGAGGATGTGCAAACGCTCTTCTGCTTTGCGCAATTCATATTGCGTTCTGCGTGTTACAACTTCCAAACGGAAATCGACAAAATGCCGTATTAAATCTTTCAGATTCAGCGTTTGAGGTCTTCCATTTACAAGTGCGATATTATTAATACCAAAGCTGGTTTGTAATGGAGTATGCTGATAAAGATTATTCAAAATAACATTGGCATTGGCATCTCTTTTCAAATCAAATACAACACGCAAACCATCTCTGTCAGATTCATCACGAGCCTCAGAAATGCCTTCTAATTTTTTATCAGAAACCAATTCATCTACTCTTGTTATTATTGATTTAGGTTGCACCTGATAAGGTACTTCCGTAATCACAATCTGCATTCTGCCCTCTTTAGATTCTTCAATTGAAGCACGGCCTCTTACTCTAACTTTGCCTCTGCCCGTACGGAAACCATCTCTTACGCCTTCCATACCATAGATAATACCTCCGGTAGGGAAATCGGGAGCTTTTACATAATTCATCAACTCATCAATCGTAATTTCACGATTGTCGATATATGCTACGATACCATCAATTACTTCTGTAAGATTATGCGGTAATATATTGGTAGCCATACCTACAGCAATACCGGATGCACCGTTTACCAGCAATTGAGGAATTTGAGTAGGCATTACGGTTGGCTCTTCCAGAGAGTCATCGAAATTGAGTTGAAAGTCTACTGTTTCTTTGTCAAGGTCTTCCATCATTTCCTCTGCTATACGGCGCATACGCACTTCCGTATAACGCATAGCTGCCGGAGGGTCGCCATCAATAGAACCGAAGTTACCCTGACCATCTACCAGCGGATATCTTAAGCTCCAGGGCTGAGCCATACGCACCATGGTATCATAAACTGATGAATCGCCATGTGGGTGATATTTACCCAAAACTTCTCCGACGATACGGGCTGATTTTTTATAAGGCTTACCTGCATTCAAACCCAGCTCATTCATACCGTATAATACGCGGCGGTGAACAGGTTTTAGTCCGTCACGTACATCAGGCAGTGCGCGCGATACAATTACCGACATAGAATAATCTATGTAGGCGGTTTTCATTTCATCTTCAATGTTAATAGGAATTATCCTCGAGCCTTTTTCATCTTCTAATTCTTCTGCCATAAATTTTAGTACATTTAAGTAGCGAAGATACTAATTTAGTGTTGATTTTTAGTGAATTACAGCACCTAAATATCCACATTTTTATAATTGATAATCAATTAGTTATACCCTATTGTGGCCATTGTATACCGAAGGCAAAAACAGGGTGAAACATTTAACACGTTTATGTCAAAAATTCTGTTGAAAATAAGTTGAAAAATAGCGTGAAAAAATATAGAAAAAATATAGAAAAAACAAACTTGAACTCTCAATTAACTACATCTTATATAAGGAAAAATATCAGAACTTAAATTCATGGATATAAGTGTTCAAATCTTTATCTCCACGTCCTGATAAATTGACAACGACAATATCATCAGGATTATAATTTATTTTATTTAAAGCAGCTAATGCATGTGCACTTTCCAATGCGGGAAGTATGCCTTCCAGTCTTGTCAATTCCAGTGCTGAAGTGAGAGCTTCCGTATCTGTAGCATGTAAAAAATTCACCCGCTTTGTATCCCAAAGATGAGCATGGACAGGTCCAATGCCCGGATAATCCAACCCTGCAGAGATGGAATGCGGCTCAATAACCTGACCATCTTCTGTTTGCATAAATAGTGTTTTACTGCTGTGCAATACTCCCGGTTTGCCCAAAACTGTTGTAGCCGCACTTTTACCGGAATCAATGCCTAAACCTGCCGCCTCAACAGCATATAATTCTACATGGGCATCATCAAGAAAATGATAAAAAGCACCAATGGCATTGCTGCCACCTCCAACGCAGGCAATTACTTTATCAGGATTTGGCCGACCTGTTTTTTCAAACAATTGTTTTTTTATTTCTTCCGAAATAATACTTTGAAAACGGGCTACCATGTTAGGAAATGGATGTGGTCCCACAACACTGCCTATGATATAATGTGTATCTTCGGGGTTGGCTATCCAGTCTCGAAGGGCTTCATTGGTAGCATCTTTCAAAGTTTTACTGCCACTGCATGCCGGACGAACTTCTGCACCCAGCATTTTCATACGTTGTACATTAGGAGCTTGACGAGCAATATCCACTTCACCCATATACACTACACAGGGCAAGTTCATCAGTGCACAAACAGTAGCAGTAGCTACTCCATGCTGTCCGGCGCCTGTTTCTGCAATTATTCGCTTTTTTCCCAGTCGTTGTGCCAACAAAATCTGACCGATGGTGTTATTTATTTTATGCGCTCCTGTATGGCATAAATCTTCTCTTTTCAGATAAATTTGTGTGTTGTATTTTTCGCTTAATCGTTTTGCAAAATAGAGTGGAGTTGGGCGTCCAACATAATCTTGAAGCAGTTGATGGAATTCAATTTGAAAATCATCGCTTTCAATAATTTTCAGGTAATTTTCTTTCAGTTCTTCGATATTCGGATAGAGCATTTCAGGGATAAAAGCCCCGCCAAATTTACCGAAATATCCGTGTTGATCTACTGTATAATCAGATGCCATTTTTTTTCTACAAAATAAAACAAATGCAGTGGATATGGAGATTTAGAGATTTATGGATTTGTTAAAGAATTGAAACATGCATTTTTTGACGATTAAAAAGAATCATTTCTTAGTATCAATGAAGCTATTTAAATAGAAATCTCAATTCAGAAAATCGTTTCTCATCTGCTGAGTTTAAAATTATAGAACTGGGCTATGCTGCAAATGATACCTCCAAACATACTGATAACGTGATGCAATAAATCTTTATCGGGTAAAAATACAGGAATGGTACTACCTATCAAAAGAAACATGACTCCGATAAAAAACAGATAAACAGGAATGCTGTTTTTATGGTGATATTTAAATCCATGCATCATTGATGATGTACCCAACAAAATGACACTGGCAATTATCAGGTATTCTATCCAGTGAAATTTCTGCAAAAAAGCACCTGCAACCGGTAAAGCAATAACTAAAATAGGGGTAAGCATACAATGTATTGCACATGCCAAAGACAAAAAAATACTTAATTGTTCTTGAGGATGTTTGTGGTTATGCTGTTTTTTGCTTAAATTCATCGGTGAAATTCAGTTGCAAATATACACAAAAATTTGCAACATTATTGCAATTTATGTTAAGATACTCCAATGCAAAAAGTAGAAGCAATATTAAAAGAACACGACCTGAGAGTAACTCCTACCCGGGTGAAAATTTTGAAAACGTTTATGTTACAGCATAATGCGCTTTCTCATGCTGATTTAGAAACACAGTTTAAAAGTGAATTCGACCGTGTAACCATATACAGAACTTTAACTTCTTTTTTGGAAAACGGCTTATTACACCGCGTGCCTGATGACAGTGGTGTGGCAAAATATGCACTTTGCAAACATGACGGAACAGCACACAACCATGATGACGATCATGTTCATTTTAAATGCAAAAAATGCGAAAAAATTGAGTGCCTTCATGATTTAGAAATTCCCAGACTGCATTTGCCTAAAAAGTATATCATGGAAGATGCTAATTTGCTCATAGAAGGTATTTGTGCGAATTGTAATCTTTAAAAATGAAACCACGTACTGCTGATAAAATAGAGCATAAAGAGTTTGAATACCTGGTAGAACGCAAATACCGGAACTATAAGTATGTACTATATATGTTTATCGCAGGTTTGGGATTAATGTATTTAACACTGACATTAATGTATGTGCTTTACCGATTTGAATACCATTTACCAAGTGTCCGGTTAACAGCCATGTTTATCTTTAACAATATGGTTTTACTACTGAGTATTGCTACACTTTATCTTACGCAGCATTTTTTTTCAACAAGCAATTACTATCAATACAAGACTTGCTTGTTGATGGTGTCATTTCTTGGTTTATTATTTTTGGCCGGGCAAATCATAGCCGTTATCAAGCAGTTAAACTTAGATGTAGTCAATGGTTACTATACCTCCTATTATTTGTTTTTGATAAGTATTGTTCATGCCCTACAAGTTTTTATGTCTCTGTTGTTTTGGAGCATTTTTAGTTGGAAGAGTTGGAAACAATTAAGCAATTATGCCATATCCATAGTTTATTTTACAGATCCGGTGATGCGCTTGCAGCTCAATTTATTTTCGATATTTTGGTATAGTTCAGGTTTATTCTGGATGATCGTTTATGTATTCTTTTTAGCATATACTGTTTAGCATACAAATATTATTTTCCACCTCAAAGAATGCATCAGACAGCTTAATTTTGGGTGTCTTATTTTTACATTTCCTATTTCATACTTATCTTTAATTCAAAACGAATCTAAACCGTTTCCAATTAACACATATTTAAAAATATAAAAACTAATTCAACATATAAAATAAACTAAATCTACCTTATGAACTCCTTAAAATCACTATTATGTATCGGTCTTGTACTTCTGTTAT
>CAZPBT010000118.1:0-1442 GCA_964584555.1 uncultured Chitinophagales bacterium | reverse complement strand
TACCTTATGAACTCCTTAAAATCACTATTATGTATCGGTCTTGTACTTCTGTTATTTACAAGCAAAGCACAAGAAATTGTTATCAAAGACTTCAATCCCAAAAAAAATAGAAAATTATAGGAAAAGTTGATGTACGCTATCAATCGTATAATATTGAAATGGCTCAAATTGTAGGTGGACAATTTTGGAAACCTTATAAAGATATGGATAGTTTACCCAATTCTACTGGTGGAATATCATATAATGTGTCACAAAAAAACACGGAAATGTATAGTATGCTTCCAGCCGTTAACTTATATGACAAGCGATTGGTTATTCTTGCTAAAGGGCTGGCGCCTACATACGTAGGAGTGAGCGGCACTTGGGCAAATGCTATTTACTTTCAAGATAACAACAACAAAAAGCTTGATAAAGCACCGGAAGGATTTGCAAATGTATTGACAAGAAGTGAATGGAAAGGCGTAGTAGATTTTGCAAAAGCAACTAACAGTAAAATTGTTACTTCCTTTGCCGTATCAAATGGTGTGAGAGACAAACATGGTATCTGGACACCTATTCAAGCTCAGAAAATTGTGGATTACACTCAGAAAATTGGCGGACAGATAGCTGCTGCCGAAATGTTTAACGAGCCGAACTTACCCACTTCCGGCGGAGAAATTGCCAATAATTACAATGCTTCTGACTTTGCTAAAGACGAAGCAGTTTTTAGAAAATGGGCAAAAACAAAAGTTCCTTATATGAAAACATTAGGTCCTGGTACAGCTACTCTTGGACTCTTTACTCAGCCTATACATTTTCCAGGTATGGATTTATTGTTTCCGACTCATTACTGGCAGCAAAGCCCAATCCTAAATTTGATATATTTACTTATCATTTTTATGGAGCAATTTCGATGCGAATGATACAAAATGGTCCGTTGTCAATAAAAGCAGAAAATGCATTATCATCATCATGGTTGACAAAAACAGACAGCATTGCTAATTACTATATTAATCTCAGAAATAGCTACTCCCCAAACAAACAAATTTGGATTACTGAAACAGCTGAAGCTGCCGCTGGCGGTGATCCTTTTTCTGCCACCTATACAGATTGTTTCAGATATTTATATCAATTAGGTTCCTTAGCTACAAAAGGCATCACATCAATTATGCATAATACCTTTTGTGCCAGCGAATACAGTTTTATAGACCAAGACACCTACTTGCCTAAACCTGACTATTGGGCAGCATTTTTATGGGCAAAATTCATGGGGACAACAGTATATGATGCAGGTAAAAGGACAGACGGCATATATCTTTTTGCTCATAATTTAAAAGGATATAAAAACGGGATTGCCCTGCTTATCATTAATACAAATTCGCAAGCTGCGCAATTTAATTTATCACATGGAGCAACAGTATATACACTTACTGCAAAGAACCTGAATAGTGGAGATGTTCAAT
>CAZPBT010000117.1:0-8914 GCA_964584555.1 uncultured Chitinophagales bacterium | reverse complement strand
ATGTTTTCCATAAAAATTTCGACACTGACATGCAAACTGGTATTTCCCATTTTAGTTACTTTGCCAATGAGTTCAATAATTGTGCCACTGGGAATGGCAACATTAAAGTCAATTTTGTCGGTAGATACAGTCACCATTTTTTTGCGGGCAAAGCGGGTAGCGGTAATAAATGCCACTTCATCCATAAGCTGCATAGCAGTACCGCCAAATAAAGTATCCATGTGATTGGTCGTATTGGGGAATACCGCCTTAAAAATGTGGGTTTCAGAGAGTTTTACTCGTTCTTCAAAAGTCATGGGATGAAGATACGGAAATAAAATTTCACAAAGCTGAATAGTAATGAATGCTCAGGTATTGATAGAATTACTACTACAAAATTTGAAAAGCGTTTATCTTTCTATTAGCCTTAAAATACTGAGCTGTTAGCTGTGTTCGACTTTGACTATATTCTGTACAAATAACCGTATAAATTACTGACAATCTGTATTTTGGCTTTCATAAGCAATATAGTTGATTCAATTTCATCAAAAATATGTAGTAGATAAACCTAAATTTAATACTTAATTTTATTGGAAATAATTCTATAAAAAGGCATCTATCCTAATGAAATCAATCAAGATACATAAAAAGACATCAACGGTAGTTGGTGTACTCTTTTTTATATTAGTATATTTTTTTCATCCATTACTTAGCGTACAATTTTGCACGCCTCCAACAACAAACAGTCATTTGGCAGAATGCGAGATTCAAATGAAGCAAAAAACAAGGTATTTTAATCCTTATGAATTTGCAGTAAACATTTTCCAAAAAACAATGAGCAATCAGATGTTATGAAAAAAAAATTTGATAACATCAACAGCATTAGATTATTACTGGCACTGGTGGTACTATGCTTACACTTCGAAGCATACAAAAAACATAATGGGCTAAGAAGCATATTGAATGATAGCAGCAATTTATTTGTGATTGGCGAAATCGCTGTATATTTCTTTTTTACTATCAGTGGTTTTCTAATAGGCTATAATCTGATTTCTGAAAAAGCGCAAACGAATTCAGTTTCATTAAAAAGATTTTACACAAACAGGGCATTGCGCATTTGGCCCTTATATTATTTAGCCATCGTGTTATACTGGTTTGTGCTGCCACATACTGTATTCGGCAATATCTTAGATAAGTTTCCGGCACATATTTATGCTAATAGTATTATCATGCAAAACAAGCTTACTGAACATACCGCCTTATTATTATATCTTTTCTTTTTACCACAGCTAGCTTCTTTAAATGCACAGTTTTCAGGCTCAAGCATGTATCCTGCGCCTCACCTTTGGAGTATTGGCGTAGAGGAAGTATTTTATTTACTCATACCCTTATTTATCTTGTTTACCCGGAACATTTTAAAGAAGCTGACACAAGTAACCATTTCCTATTTTGCATTTCCAATTCTGTTGATAATGATATACAAACTACACAACAGCAAAATAATTTTTGCACTTCTTTTCTCAATATTCATGCACCCTTTCTGCTGTATGTTGTTAGGAGTTATTGGTAGCTATCTGTACTATTATCATCCGGATAAAATAGTTCGATATTGCAATAAAAAAACTGCTGCAATTTGTTGTGTGTTGATTTTGATTATGTTATATAAAAGCTTGTATTTTTATTGGTTTATCCCTGCAATTTACTGTTTGCTCTTTAGTGTAGTAGTATTATTTCTGGTACAACATAAAATCAACATCTTAAGCCTGAGTTTTATTGATTATTTAGGGAAAATCTCATATGGCATCTATATCTATCATAATATTTCAATAGCAATAATCATCTTTTTACTCAAACAGAATCACTTTACTAAACTAAATTTTATTTCTTTAATTCCGTTAATACTGGTCATTTTGCTTACTGTATTGATGTCCGTAATTTCCTACGAATTCATTGAAAAAAGATTTTTGCAACTTAAACGAAAAGGATAATGAAGCCTACTCCGTTCATCAGCCGCTTGTTGCCATTTTTGATGATTTTATTTATCTCAATGCAGCTCTATATAGCACAAAATCCAAATTATACCACATCAAATTTACCGGTATTATTATCGATTGGATTTATGCTAATCGTGATACTCTTAGAAATTATTTTCCCTTATCGTAATGACTGGCATTTTTGGAATGACCGACAAAGTTTCAATGATATTATGTTATACCTGGTAAATACGATAGTTATTTTAAAATGCGCACCAAGTTTAACTATCTTAAAAAATAAATTACATCTCAACAACATAACCATCTGGCCGGAAGAACTACCGCTTTTAATACAACTTTTATTGGCATTTATCATCTTTGATTTTTTTTACTATTGGTTTCATCGTTTATCTCATACTATCAGATACTTGTGGATATTTCATGCGGTGCATCACAGTGCCGAGAAAATTCATTTTTTAAAAGGCAATCGAAGCAATTTATTTTTTGATGCCTTACCTTACTTTGTTTTAACCGTTTTTCCATTGGCTTTTTTAAATCCGCCAAATCAAATTTTTATAATGATGGGCATAATATTGAGGGATTTTAGTTTTATGATTCATTCTAATATCAGCTTACAGTTTCCATCCTGGTGGGAGAAATTATTTGTATCTCCAAAGTTACATCAAATGCATCATGACAAATTTATTGATAATGGAATGGGCTATAACTTTAGTACTTTAACTTTAATCTGGGATAAAATTTTCGGAACATTTAAGCCTTTTGACCATTCAAAAACGATTTCCACAGGGATAGAAAATGACCCTGTAAGCAAAAATGTATTTTGGCAAATCTTCTTTCCATTTAAAAAATAAACAGAACACATCGCCTTAAATAAATAAATTCTACAAGCCGGCAATTCATCTGATGTCATTTTCTCTTTTCATTTAGCAGAAATACATGAAAAAAATGATAGATTTAAAGTAATTTCCCTGCTTATACGTCATACAAGTATGACAACTATGCTAAGCTTGAATATGGCAAAAGAAAATGAAGTTTCGATACCCAATACTATCAGTCAATATGGCAAAAGACTGTTTGGCTATATCCGTTCAAAAGTAAAAACGAATGAAGATGCTGAAGATATTCTGCAAGATGTTTGGTATCAGTTGAGTAACTTCGGAAATTTGAGTGAAATTGAAAACCTGAGTGCGTGGCTTTATCGAGTAGCCGGAAACAAAGTGACAGACGCTTATCGAAAAAAAAGCAATGATTTATTAGACGATTTCGTGATTGAAGATGAAGACGGAAGTTTTGATTTCAAAGAAATATTACTGCTTGATGACAGCAAGAATCCGGATATGGCATTTTTTAAAGAATTGTTTTGGGATGAACTTATCAGAGCATTAGATGAGTTGCCGGAAAAGCAAAGAGAAGTATTTGTATTAAACGAAATTCAGGATATGACTTTACAAGAAATAGCTGACCAAAGTGGGGAGAATCTTAAAACGATAATCAGCAGAAAAGGTTATGCGGTGAAGCATTTGCGTGAAAGATTACACTATTTATATTTAGAACTAAAAAACAACTGACATGTTTAAAAACAATAAAAACAAATCCCGAATACTATTTTTCCTGCTTATATTTCTGTGTGGGATTATAGCTTTGACAGCTCTTACAATGTTATTATGGAATTGGCTGATGCCTTTATTATTTCATTTGTCTGTCATCAGTTTTTGGCAAGCCTTGGGTTTATTAGCCTTGAGTAAAATTTTATTCGGAGGCTTCCGATTTTGTGGCAAACACAGACATCGTCCGCCTTTTGCAAATGGAGGTATGAAAGAAAAATGGGCCAATATGACTCTTGAGGAAAAATCAGCCTTTAAGCAACAATGGAATGCCAGATGCGGCAAAGAATAACAGGTTAAGATTTTACTTTGGAGGCAATTATTTTACCAATTGAGTTTACAGGTAATTCGTCACATATTATAATTTCATGCGGGCATTTATACTTAGATAATTTGCCCCTGCAATAGAGATGAATTTCTTCACTGCTAAGTGGGAAAAAGGTGGTAATATAAGCAATGATTTTCTGTGACCTGTTTTCATCGCCCATGCCGACAACCAAAGCTTGTTTAATACCATCCATACTTAAAATTACTTTTTCTACTTCTACCGGATATACTTTATAACCGGCATTATTAATGAATGTTGTTTTTCTGCCTACGATATACACATACTTTTGATTGTCTTCATAAACAAGGTCTTGGGTGTGCATCCAGCCATCTATCAATAATTTGGCAGTATCTTCTTCATTTTTGATATACCCGTTTGTCATAAATGAAGATCTTACAATCAACTCACCCTGCTCACCATCTTCCACAAGTTCACCAACTTCATTGATGATTTTATATTCAATATATGGCAATACTTTTCCAATGGATTTAAAATTGGGTTCTGAAGTGATATTCATATTAATGCAAATGGGGCCAATCTCTGAAATGCCATAAGCATGATTAAGTCGTATGTTGAATTTTGAATAAAATTGCGCTGCAGTCTTTTCGCTTAATGGCGCGCTGCCGCAAAATGCGTATCGCAAAGATTTAAATGCATCACCCCTATTTACAGCTTCCAGTAGGCTGGCATAAACCAGAGGAACTCCGGTAAATACCGTAATCTCATTTTCTTGAATAGCGGTTGCAATATCTTTATAAAAACTTGGTGAACTTTTCAACAAACAGACTGTTGCTCCTACTAATAAAAAACTAACAGTAAGAATAAACCCATGATCATGCGTCGCACTCAAAGGACATAACACTTTATCATTTTCATCAAAACCCATTGCGTTGGATAACAATGATAGTTTTTGTTGAAGCTGAATATCTGTAAAACCGAATACTTTTGGCATTCCTGTTGTTCCTGAGGTAAAAAAACAAGTTTGTATGGTTTGAAATTCAGCAGAAAAACGTTGCTCGCATTTTTCAATTAAAAAATCCAGATAAGCTATTTTATTTATATCAAGATTAGATTTTTCACGAATTATAAAATCACAACCAAAAGTATCTAGTAAGTTTTCCCATTCTGCCACTGTCGTTTTGGGATCTACAAGATAGAAGGTGATATTCAAATCATAAAAAGCAAAGAGCATAATATAGAACGCAATGCTGTTTGATGCACTAAAATATACGACAGATTTTTCCTTTTCAATACCTGTCTGCAGCAAAAATTCCTTTGCAATTTGTGTTTCTTCGTAAAGTTGTTTATAAGTGATATGCTTGCCATTAAATGAAATAGCTGTCTTAGCCGGATACTTCATTACATTTTCTTTCCATAAAGCGAATAAGGCATTCATTACGATAATCTGCTTTTAAATTTCATAAAATAGGCTTCCACATATTTACCAAAAAAATTTGCAATTAGTAAAACAATTAAAATAAAGCAGATAAAAAGTGGAATTTCAAACAAATAACTAAACCACTTATTCCGCATGGGTAATAAGGTGTTAATCAGAATTAAGTATACGAATAAAATGGGCAGATGAAATAAATATACTGCATAAGACCTTCGTCCGATATAGACCAACCACTTGTTTTCTAAAACAGCTGACCACCTGTAACCTTTAATTATTGTCAGCAAGGTCAGCATGCACCATGCATTCACAAGTGTTATCAGATAGACAAACAGATAATTGTGTATAATCCAGTTTTCTGCAAGTTTTTTTCCAAATGTCAGCGTATAATCTTCAATTCCTTGTACATATCTCGTGTACAAAATATTGATTGCATAAATTGCAATTATCATTACGGTAAAATAAATATATAAACGCAGAGGTCGCTTTATATTTTCAAACGGATAGACGGCTAATAATGCACCAAAAGCCAAAGAGTCCATTTGGTTCCAGGGCAAACGCACCATATTTTGTGCTATCCAGAACTGATCACCAGGATTATGTTGCTTTGCCCATAAATAAAACAAGACGCGAAAAACCGGTGCTAAAACGATAGCTAACAATATACATCTCTTTAGATTTTTTAAACTTAAAAAGAAAACCAGAAATGGAAACAGGAGATAGAATTGTTCTTCTAAAGACAAAGTCCATAAATGTGTAGTAAGAAAACCGGATACATAACTTTTATCTTGCAAAAAATGGACAAAAGACATGAAGTTATAGGTGTAAGTAAATAAATAACCTGCATATGCGTAAACTTCGCTGGTCATGTATTTTATTTCTTTGAGATGAGCCGGTATAACAAGATAGAGGGCAATTCCCAGAAATAAATAAATAAAATAAAGCGGAAATAATCTTATTGAACGTTTATAATAAAACCGGAGAGCGTACTTTTTAAAATCATACTTTTCTTTTTCTTCCAATAAAACCTTTGTAATTAAATAACCCGACATGACAAAAAACAACTGCATAAATTCCCATCCATGTGAAATGTTAATAATCTTGCCTGGCCAATGATATGACAAGATAAACAAGGCACCTATACCACGCAATCCGTCAAACGGCTTTATATATTTTATACCCGACATATTACTCCTTCACTTGCAATTGTATCAAGTTTCGTTCACCCTCAAATGCTTCTCTACCATGCAAAACACGTCTGTTATCAAACATCAGAAAATCACCTTTGTCCCATTGGTGATAATACGTGTATTTATCCTGCATGATGATATTTTCGAGTGTGGTATAATATTGTTCTGACAAATTTTCGTCAACATTTTTAATTCTTAATTCATAGCTCTTTGGTTCGTCTTTCCAATGGCTCAAACCACCGTTTAAAAACTCTTTGTTTTCAAAACTGGCTACACCAGGAAATGCGTACCATCTGTCTTCATTTTTCAGATAATAGTTATTATCGTAAGGCTTTATTTCAAAACCATTTTTACGCAATGCATTTTTAATTTCTTCCGGAACTTCAGTCCATGCTTTTTCGTTATCGCTTATAAAAGTTTTTCCTCCTTTAGTAACATTAAATCCAAGGCAGTAAATGAGTACATATTTTACAGCATTATTCATCAACAAACCATCTCTGTGAAGTGGAAAGCGTCCATGACCTCTCAACACTTCGTTTTCAGCATTCCCATTAAGTGTAAGCATGGTATTGTCTTTTCTTTTTTCATTTCTTACCAACTCACCAAACTCTTGTATAAACGAGTGGATTTGGTCCAAATTCCAATCTACTTTCTTGCAGGCTATAAATTGATAATCATGCAAGAGTTTTTCTATATTTTCTTTTTGGAAAAAAGAAACATCCGGTTGTTCAACTACTATACCGATGCCGGAAGCGGTTAAAGGAAATGATGTTCTCATATTATACTGAAATTTTATTTTTTGTAAGAATATGCTGCATATATTGACGATGCTGTCCACTCATAAACGTAGCCGTGTGTACATTTATCGTATCTTGCCTTACTTGGTTAATAACATCAATAAATCGCTGATTTGCACTTTTTTTACTGCCTCTGAAAGGGATTACCGGATAGCGTGCAAATTTTTCTGCAATAGCTTTAGCCTGATTTATAAGAATTGACTCATCCGCAATTTCGTCTAGCAAATGCCAATCCAAACATTGCTGTGACGGAATTTTAGCACAGCCAAAACAAATTTTCTGCATGATAAATCTGCCGTAAAGAAATTCTGTCATGGCACTTCCCAATGGAACAGCAACGCCATTAATTAATTCCGGCATTCTAAAAACCGTTTCGGGAGTACCAATGCGGTAGTCGCCTAATATGGCAACTTGAAAACCCATACCGATAGCATATTTATGAACAGCACAGATGAGTGGCTTACTGAATTTTAAGAGTTCAACATAAAAATCACACACTAAGTTTAATTTATCAGCAATGTCCTGAGGATTATTATTTTCTATATTTTCTGCAAAATCACCTCCGGCACTGAAGCTTCTACCCAAACCTCCGTATAATATGACTGCTCGTATCTCATTATCATCTTCAGCTAATTGGAAGAAACTGATAAGTTCGCGCTGAATATCAAACGTAAAAGGGTTTGTTGGCTTCTCATGGTTAAAAGTAATTAACACTATGCCATCGTTGTTTTCTTTAATAAAATTAGGCTTATTCATGATTTATTGCTTTAAACTTAATTAAGTCAAAATCTATAATCTGCAAAGGAATGTCGAATATAAATAATTGTTCAAAAAGATAATAAAGAAAAAATGATTTTGACTTATAATTGGAATCCTCTTTTTTCAGATAGGCTGAAAACAGCTTATCCAGGCTTGCCCCTTTTGTAAAAGGAGTTTTATTTCTCCAAGCAATTTCTGCACTCAAATAGCTTCTTGTTTCAGCCAAATCCCGGAATATCGCTTTTACTGCATGCTGCTTAAATTTATATTGGAATGGAAGCGAAATACAAAAATTAATTAAATCAATCTCCCAAAATGGATGGTAAATTTGTTTATTAAAATAGTGAGCCAGATATGGACTTAATTCACCCGTCCAGGCAGCACGCTGACACCAATATGCTGACACATCATTAATTTGCATTTTATCAGCAGTGTTTGAGTGATCACCTAGAATTAAATCAGCACCATAACCGGTAAAAAGTTGAGTAATCTCGTTCGCCATATTTTTCAAAACAGCATAAAAGCCAACGTATCCCTCAGCATAAAGCGGATCGCAAATTTCATTATGCCACACAGCCGAAGAAAATGCTTCTATAAAATCCTCATCCCTGATATATACTTCGTGATGTTGTGTACCTAAATATTGAGCAGTATATGCAGCTTCTTTATACTCGTTACCGTATGCAGTACCGACAGAATATGTATCTGCCTTGATATTGTTATTTACCAAGAGAGAAGATACCATCGCAGAATCCACTCCTCCGGACAAAGGCACTGCTATAGGGTTAGTAAAGCAAGCATCACGAATATTTGCCGATAACAATTCTTCAATTTTCAGCATGGCAGCTGTATAAGAAATTTCTGATGCTT
>CAZPBT010000116.1:0-9007 GCA_964584555.1 uncultured Chitinophagales bacterium | reverse complement strand
TCATTCCTGGTTTATCAACATAAAACTACTCTCCCATGCCCCTCGACAGTATCGCCCAACTAGAACTTCAATTAAAAGAAACCACACAACTCTCCACTGAGTATGTAGATTTATTGCACCAACTCGTTTTTCACTATTTAAATTCAGATTTAGATAAAGCCAAGGCACTGATTGAAGAAGCTCTCCATATTGCCCATGAACTTGATTACAAAGACGGAATTGGTATGTCTTTGCATCAAAAAGGAGTCACTTTTTATAACATCGGCGATTTTGAAAATGCGCTGCATTATTACATGGAAGCAGATAAAACATTAGCGGATAGTAAAGACTGGAAAAAAAGTATAAAACCGAAAGCCAATATCGGCATGGTCTACATCCACACGAGTCAGTATGAAGAAGCTCTTCGTATTTATAAAGAGATTGAAATCGAATTGGAACATCTACCCTTGGACATCATTCATGCACAAATGTATATCAATATTGATGTGGCATATTGTTTATTAAATGATCCTGAAAATGGGATTATTTATTCGAAGAAAGCATTGGAAATTGCCCATCAGCTGAATAATTTATATGGTGTTGCTATCAGTCATACCAATTTGGCAGGGCATCTCATCTTATTAAACAAGCCCGAAGAAGCTATTATACATTTAACAAAATCAGAAAAAATCTGTCTGAAAGAAAACTATAAAATTATACAAACCGGCAATTATTTGAAGTTTGCAGATTGCTACACACGACTAAAGGATACGGACAAGGCATTGGAATATATCGCACTTGGCATTAGCTCTGCACAGGAAACAATGGACATGGAAAAAGAAGCATTATTACTCAAACAAAAAATGATTATTTATGAAAAACAACAATTGTTTGAGTTAGCTTATAATACCTCAAAATTATATCTGGAAAAGAAAGAAGCATTCTTAAATGCCGAACGCATCAAATCGTTCAATACTCTACAACTCAAATACGAAACAGAAAAGAAAGAGGTCGCAATCAACCAGCTAAAACTAGAACAGGTTCAGAGTGAACTGACGGCATTAAAGTCGCAAATGAACCCGCACTTTATTTTCAATGCACTTAACTCAATACAAGAATTATACACCTTGGGCGACAAACATCAAGCAAATATACAAATGGGAAACTTTGCGCGTTTAACCCGTAAAATTCTTGAAGTTTCAGGCAAGCAAGTGATAGACATGGATGAAGAAATAAAAATACTGACTACTTATCTGAACTTAGAAAGTATGCGTTTTGAAACTGATTTTTCATACTCTATTGACACCCCTGAAAATGCCGATGAGCTTTACATTCCTCCTATGCTTATTCAACCCTATATTGAAAACAGCATAAAACATGGACTGTTTCACAAGAAAGGCGATAAAAAATTAGAAATTAGTTTTGAGATAGATGCCAATGCTGAGTTATTAATTTGCCGTATTGCCGATAATGGAATTGGGAGAAAAGCTTCTGAAGAAATAAATAAGCAACGCCATAAGTTGCATCAGTCTTTTGCAGCTTCGGCCACAGAAAAAAGATTGCAACTTTTAAACATGGGAAGAACAAAAAATATTGCTGTAAGTTATGAAGACCTTACCGATAGCTTGGGTAATGCTGCCGGCACCAAGGTAACACTTTGCATTCCGTATTCCTAAACAATTTTATATCAGATTATTAGCTGCATATTCTACTTCTTTGTTTAATTCATGCATAACTGATGAAATACAAAAAAATTGAAATATATTAGCATTCCAAGAAAGCAGCTATAACATGTTAAGAACCATAATCATCGACGATGAAGCGAAAGCCAGAAGAATGCTGACTACATTACTCAAAGAAAACTGTCCTCAGGTGGAGCTGGTGGCAGAGGCTGCCGACGTGCCTGCGGGTGTGAAAGCTATTCAGCAATTTCAGCCTCATCTTGTATTTTCTGATATTGATATGCCGGGCTATAACGGATTTCAATTGCTTGATTTTGTAGATAAAGCAAATTTTGAACTCATTTATTGCACCGGACATGATGAATTTGCCCTAAAGGCGTTTGAAGTATCTGCTATCGATTATTTACTTAAACCTGTTCAAATTGCACAACTTGTGAGTGCGGTACAAAAAGCTGAAAGATTATGTCTTTCTTCGGCAGGCCAACAAGCACAAAGGATGCATACCTTAAAGGAAAATCTAAGAGAAGACGTGCTCACCAAAATGGCTTTGCCAGTAACTGATGGACTTCTATTTGTCAATATTGAAGACATCATTTTTTTAGAGGCTGAAGGTGCATATACCTATGTAAATCTTAAAGACGGCAATAAACTTATTATTTGCAAGAAACTGAAAGAATTTGAAAATATGCTTTCTAACAACAAAAACTTTTTCCGGATTCACCGCTCATTTCTTGTCAATACGACTTTCATAAAACAATATCTGAAATCAGACGGTGGCAGTGTGTTACTTCAAAACAATATAAGTGTTCCCGTAGCTCGTGAAAGAAAAGACGATTTTCAGCGTCTGGTAGAATCCATTAAAGTGTAAAGAATTTTTATAGATTATTTCAGTCAATATAATATACACTAAAAGACTTATTTTCTGCCTCGGCATTTGCTATAATATCTGCTACTATTTGTTTTTTTGATTCTTCTTCCGATAAAAAAGAGACATAATTAATGATCAGCAACACGATATCTTCTTCTTCAATGCCACTCAAATCGTTCAGGCATTCATCCAGTGCATCCAGATTATTTCCAAAGTAATTCGGAAATTGCAAAGCTGTTTTTATCTCCTTGTAAAAATCATCTAATGTGGTACTCGCATTTCCGTTTATAATACCAAAATAAGTATTACCCGCCGTAATATAGTGTGTTTCTAGTCTGGTCATTTTACTTCGCTAAATGATTTATAATGGTCTGCGGTGTACCATGCCCTGCCGTCGCTGCCGGTAACCAAACGCTGTGTTCCTCTGTTTTTACCTTCAACTTTTGCATTTACATCCCATTCCTGATATGAAATGCTATTGCCCGCAGCATCTTTTTTGGGGAGCAAATTTTCGTAATTCCCAAATTTTCGTCCGCCGACAAAGCCATCCGGTGCAGTGTGGTGTTGTTTGATATAATTCAGCGTAGTGTATACTTTTGGGGGAATCGTTTGTTCTCCTGCAGCATTTTCATTTGTTTCAGTTTGAGTATTTTCAACCTGCTGCTTATTATTTTGATTTAATTCAGGCGAAGTTGATTGTTCTTGATGAGATGATGCCGCAGTATAGCCATCGTTGTAGCCGTTTTGATATGCTTTTTGTACGTCCTGCTGATTGCTGTTACAAGCAAACAACAGGAATGAAAGGAAAAGATAAACAAACTTTTTCATTTTTTATTTAGCATTTGCTTTAGCATGGTCAGCCAGAAACTGGGCTAAACCTTTCTCTGTCAGTGGATGATTAAACAAACCTAAAATGGAGCTAAGCGGACAAGTAACCACATCTGCGCCAATTTCAGCACATTTCACAATATGTAATGCATTGCGAATGGAAGCAGCCAGAATTTGTGTTTCAAAATTATAATTGTCATAAATACGGCGAATCTGATAAATCAAATCCATGCCATCTACATTCATATCATCAATTCTGCCAATAAACGGGCTTAAATAGGTAGCTCCGGCTTTTGCTGCCAACAAGGCTTGCCCCGGACTAAATACCAAGGTACAATTAGTTTTTATACCATTATCTGAAAAATACCGGATTGCTTTTATGCCATCTTTTATCATGGGCACTTTCACTACAATATTTTTGTGCAATGCTGCCAGTTTTTTCCCTTCAGCAATCATGCCTTCGTAATCCGTAGAAATTACTTCTGCGCTTACATCCCCATCGACCAGCTCGCATATTTTTCTGTAATGATTAAGTACATTTTCTTCTCCGGTAATCCCTTCTTTAGCCATGAGCGAAGGATTAGTGGTACATCCATCTAAAATACCCAAAGACACGCCTTCTTTTATTTGTTCTAAATTTGCTGTATCTATAAAAAATTTCATGCCTTTTAATTTTGTGCAATAATACGATTAATTTATTTCTTGAAACTTGGTAAATCTAAAAACCACTTTTTTGATATGGGCTGTAAATGATTAATTTCCAAGATCATATTCTGATTTATCTTCCATGATTTCATCTACCTCGCCGTAACTGCCTCCATCTGATCCAATGAGGAACTCCTCTCCTTCGTCACAGATGTCTTTCAGCAGTTCTTTATCTTGTGGTTCAAAAAACTTCATGCTCTTATCTAATTTCAATTTAGGATCGTTATAAACATAGCTCATAAACCTCCCCCATGCGGGAGCTGCCGTATGATTACCTTGTCCGGCTTTTAAAATAGGATCATCATATCCTACCCACACTCCTGCAACTAACTGTGGTGTGTATCCGATAAACCAGGCATCAGTATTTCCATTGGTTGTTCCTGTTTTCCCCGCCATATCTTTTACACCTATGCCATATCCTTGCAGACTGGCAGCCGTACCGCCTGCACTGACCGGCCCTTTCATAATCTGACACATTTTATAAGCGGTATTGTCATTCAATACTTCTTTCATATCAGGGGTAAAGCTTTGTATAATGTTTCCATCTTTGTCTTCAATTCGCATTAAAAATTGAGGCTTGGTACTGATACCTGCATTGGGAAAAGTGGAATAAACGGCTAACATTTCGTATAGCGATAAATCTGCAGAGCCTAAACAAATAGATGGAACGACAGGTAATTTAGTAGTAACTCCCATTTTATACGCCAAATCCACTAAGGCTTCGGGACCGAAATTTTTCATCATATATGCCGCTGCCGTATTAATAGATCGGGCAAGGCAATGCCTCATATTACCGGGGCTGCCGCTACCGCGAGGTGTCCATACCGTACCATGATAACGAATGGTGATAGGCCCTGTTGGAATCACCATACACGGCGACCAACCATTATCTACAGCTAATGCATACTGAATAGGTTTAAAAGTCGACCCTACTTGTCTTTTTACATTAGGGCTGGCGTGGTCGTATTTAAAAAATTCAAAATTAGGACCGCCTACCCAGGCTTTTACAAAACCGGTATTGGTTTCCATAGCAATAAATGCTGTTTGCATAAAGCATTTATAATACACGATAGAATCCCATAATGACATGGTAGTATCTTTCTCTCCCTTTGAGTAGGAAAATACGGTCATCTTACGTCGTGTTGACTTGTAATAATTGATAATTTCTTCTTGAGATTTATCTTTTACTTTGTCATAATCTGCTGAATTTTTAATGGCAGCCAGTACTGCTCTTCTGCCTTTGGGTTTATCCCAGATAGATACATAATTACCTACGCCAAAACGTCGAATATTATCAATTGCTGCTTTTTCTGCGTGCATTTGCATACGCGTATCTAATGTGGTATAAATTTTTAAACCATCAGTGTAAATATTCCATTCTGTGCCGTCCGGTTTTTTATTGTCTTTAGCCCATTTTTTTAGCCACTCAGCCAGTGAAGCCCTGAAGTAGGGTGCTACACCATCATTAGGCGATTCCGGATGAAAATTAAGCACAATAGGTTTATCTTTTAATTCATCAAATTGAGCTTGAGTAATAACCCCTTGTTCAGCCATGAGGCGCAAAACTGTAGCCCGACGATGACGAGTGCGCAATTCAAATCTTTTAGGATTGAAATAAGCCGGATTTTGCAGCATACCCACAAACATTGCCGACTCTTCTAAATTCAAATCTTTTGGCTGTTTTCCGAAATAAATGCGTGCAGCACTTTTTATCCCATCGGCATTATTAAGAAAATCGACATAGTTTAAGTACATGGCCATTATCTCATGTTTGGTATATCGTCTTTCCAACATGATAGAAATAATATATTCTTTTGCTTTTTGAAAAATGGCTACAAATTTATTTGCAGATCTGTTATGAAACATTAGCCTGGATAACTGTTGAGTAATGGTACTGCCACCTCCTCTAGTCCCTAAAAATAATAAGGCAGATACGGTACGTTGATAATCTATTCCAGAATGTTCATAAAAGCGTTGATCTTCAGTGGCAACGAGTGCCTTCTCTATCCATGGAGATAATTCATTAAAATTGACATTACTTCTGTTGCTGGAAAAATATTTACCTATTAAAACAGAATCAGCTGAATATATTTCAGAAGCTACGTTAGTAGTAGGGTTATCTAAATCAGATATGTCAGGTAGTTTTCCAAATACGCCTATTCTCACTAAAACAAAAAATAAAATAATGGACAGCCAAAATAATCCTGTGAGCTTAAACCAATTTTTCGGAAATGATAACCAATGCAAAACTTTCATGCTTAATAATTTTCGATATAGTATTTAGAGTAACTTTTTAGTTTATCCATCGTGCTGATTTTCCTGAAATTAGACGGCGCTACAATATAATAATCTGCTTTAAATTCATTGCCTTGTCCTAATATCAACGTAGGATTTGCTTGTATCAGCGTGGAGTATTTTTTTGCCAAAGTCAATCCGTCAAAACGTTTGATTTGGATAAATGCTGAATTTCCGATAAAATGTGTATTTACTTTAACTTTATCGTCTTTGAAATTCTTGTTATTGAAATTTTCTACATTTTTTATCACATCATTAATTCGGATATACGGGTCTTTCAGTTCAATCAGGAAAATCAATCCTGTGGTATCGTATCCCCAAGACACACTTGAATCTACAGTGGTCTGTATAGTATTTACTGCAATTTCCGGAGTGGTATCTACTAATGAATTTTCAATTTGCAAATAAGTCATGAGATACGTCTGCGCCTTTTCTTTTATTTCTCCTGATGGGTATTTGGCGATAATTTCAGAAAGCGCTTTTTTGTACTCATTATATTGTTTCATTTTCCCGAATGATACGGCATTCAAAAATTCGAACTGTGGAATTTCAAATGCAGAAGGATATTTTAGTTTTGCTAAAGAATTATTCTTGATTACATCGTTATAATTGCCATCTAAAAAAGATTTGTAAGTTGAAGCATAAAACTTAGCCGGAGTTTCCTCGCTCTCGCCTTGTGTTTTAGGTTTATTCATATTTTGGATGACTTCTGCCACTTCTGACATCGGGTAATTTTGCAGGATATAATCTTTTTCTTTCTGTGCTAAACCATTCAGATTTTGTTCAGTGTAAATCAAGTATAAATAATAGTGTGCTTTTGCGTCATTATCACTATTCGGAAAACGACTGATCAACTCATCAAAAGCTGCTTTAGACTTAGGTAAATTATTGAGTTTGTTTTTAAATATCTCGCCGGTGCCAAATAATGCCTTAGCAATCAGTTTATCTGAAGCCATAAATTCTTCCGGAGTTTTAGGTATTTGCATTTCCGGGTTTGCTGCAATATCTTTTATTGATTTTGTTTTACTTTTAGCAGTATCCACCGTATTATTGGTATTCAGCTGTTGCAGGCTTTCATCAATCGTTAAACTTTTATTACTTCGTCGCCAGTAATCTTCGAGTTTTCGGTCGCCCCAAATTTGCTTAAACTCATTATATCCTCTGCTTCTTGCTTCCGGATTATAGAAATACCACAACCCGTTTGATACATCTGATGTAGCAGCCAATCCTGAATTTGTCGTTCCATTGTTTGTGGCCTCATCTGAACTGAAACGATTTTTCTTTTTCTCTTGTTTCGCTAACTGCGCCAAATACTCATCCAATTCTTTCGGAGACATTTTGCCCAGATGCTGAAGACTGTCTTGTTCATTAATTGTTTTTTTATACTGCGCCAAATTGCTCAATACCGACTTTCGCGACACAATTTCAGCGTAGTCCGGTGTCGTATTGGGTAAATAGGCTACTGCACTGTCATAATAACGAGCGGCAGTATAATAGTCTTCCTTATCGTAATAAATTTCACCCAATCTCAGATAAGACTTGCCTTTTTGTGCTAAATCATCTTTACTATATTTAATAGCCTTAAGCAAAGAAGCAATAGCACCGGATGTATCTTTTACATAATAATAATAGCGGGAAAGTGCATAATATACTTCATCTGCCTGATCACTGTATTTATTTCGTTTTACCAGTTTATTCAGCATCTTGGGCACATCCTCACTGCCTAATTCCGGATGGATGACATATAAACGTGCTTGCTGAATTTGTGCATATAAATGCAGTTCATCATCTTTTGTATGTTTTGATGCTTTTTTGTAGTAATCCAAAGCATCTAAAGCCTGATTGTTTTTTTCATAGAGTTGTGCAAGCAGATATTCGTAGTAGGCTTTATTTTTCTTTTTCTTTATATAGAGCAACGCATTTTCCAGACTTTCGGTTGCTGGCAAATAATCATTTCTGCTGGTATAATAATAAGCTTCAACCAGATGAAATTCGCGTCTTTGCTTTTTGGTTAGTTTTCTAAGAGATTTTCCGTATGCAATCATACTGCGGGCATCTGCATAATTATGTAGTTGTATTAATGTTTTAGACATCCATACTATTGCATCCGGTCTTGACGGTTTATGTTTTATCTTTTCCCAAAAAGACATTTTATCTTTCTTAGCCTCTTGTTTATAAGTTAAACTATCGGCACCGCTTTGAATTTGCTTATCATCATTTGGGTCTTTATAATAAGGATTTTTTACATACTGATCGCCCATTAGTACATAAGGCAATTTCGGATCAAAATTGGGCTTATCCGATTTTTTCACCGATGTATTGGCTTTCATAACGGTAGTATCCATTGAAGAAGACTTCCCTTTTGCTTTGGCAATCAACTCTGGTGGAATTTTTTTGCCTTTCTTTTGTAAAGCAATAATTTTTTTCTTGGCTTTTATAATTTCTTCAAGTTCTTTTTTCTTTTTATCAATAGCTGCTTTTTGTTTATCGCGTGCATCTTCTGCTTTTTCCTTGGCTTCTTCCTGTTGTTTTTTGTATTGAAACTCTATAATTTGCTTTTTCTTACCCGCTGCTTTTTCCAGTTCTTTTTGACGTTTTCTGATATACTTCAATCGGTCTTTATTTGAAAACTCCAGCTTATTATTCATCA
>CAZPBT010000115.1:0-9090 GCA_964584555.1 uncultured Chitinophagales bacterium | reverse complement strand
CTTAAATTGCACAAAATGTAATAGAAGCGAGCCAAAACGAGCTAAAAACAGCCCTAAAAATCCTTATTATTTAGTTTAGCCGTTTTTTTATACTTGTACTGCTCCACAGTATGCAATAGAAAACGATAGGCTAAAATCAAATAGTATTTAAAATTACAAATATATTATAATAAATATGAAAAATAATCACTAAAAAAAGTGAAGTTGCCCATCTGTACGTCTTGGGTGGAACGGCTACTGAGGTTATGTGTCGTTTTTTTTTACTACGCTTCTCCATTCACCATAAATTCGTAATACTGTCCAGTTGTTAAGTTGATTTTTAAGTTGAAAAAACAATTTCCACCATCCATTACAATAACAGGGTTTGTTCGTGAAGTTTTGTCCCATTGTCCACAGAAGCAATTTACCCAAACTTCTTTTTCTCCTTTAGAATTAATAGTCGGCAAATACTGTCTTTTGTATTGAGTCAAGTCAATTATGAAATGTTTCTTGTCAAGTTTATATTCAGGGTGTTTGTCATTAATTTCTTGAAATCGTTTTTCTTGTTCAGGATTATAGTCACTGATACATCTATTAAGAATAGATTCAATTTTCAGTAAGTCGCCTGCTGTCAGGTCAGTTGGTTTTCCAATTTGGCTTGTGTTGAAAGGTAAAACAACAAAAATGGAGGTGTCAACTAGAATTGTGTTGGTAGCATTTTCTTGATTCTTGTTTTCAGTATTTTTCTGTCTGCAACTTGCCAAACAGATTGTCAAAATGATAATAGTAAATATTAGTTTTATTGTCATTTGAGTTGGTCTTTTAAAATTCTCACTAACGTTTTGCAGATTGGCGATGGGCGGGATTTTCAGCACAAAAGTTAGTTCGGTGAACTGAACTTACGACTACTACAAAACTGTCAAGCGGAGACGAAACCCCGCCTATTGCCAATGTGCTGTTAGGTGCTGGCCATTTAATTCCAGTCGGTATATAAATGAACATAAAGTATATTCTTTGTCTTTTCTTCAGCGTGAAACATAAGGAAGTCCCCACGTGATGACTTAAGCTCCAAATTAATTGGTAGCGGTCCATTTATTATACTATCAGGTATTGGTCTGTAACCGCTCATATTATAAGTCCAACTTAATTTATTTTCTGCTGTGTCAATACTAGTCACATACTGATATTGTTGTCCCTTTAAGACGTTGTACAATTCTGTCTTGGGTATTTCCAATTCAGTTTTTGCCCAGTCGTCAAGATTAACTAAATGAGCCATAAATCCTGGGTATGTGTAGAAATTAATATTGGTTGTCGAGCTTGGCAGCCAAAGTCCATGATGAAGCCAAATTGTCAATCTGTTGTCTCCACGATATACAAAGAAATACATACTTGTCAATAGAATGGTCAAGGTCAATATTACTTTTTGATATGTCCTTAGTCTTTTCATTTGCTTGCCACCAACATCCATATTTACGAACATTTATGTCGTTAATATTCCGTTTATACGTAGCTAAGTTATTTATTTTATGGATTATTTTCACTTTTTTTGTTAAAATATTTAATGGACTTGATGTGTTTTCTATATGCAGGTGGCTTACATTTGTATAAATCTCTGTTGTTTGAGGTAAAATAAAAAAAACAGTAATCGCCAAAGGCGATATTCTATTTTTGCCTGACAATCTATATGGAATTGCACCAAGCAACTATTTATGGTTAAAAATGCTATGCTTCATGTGGTTTAAACCGCACAAAGGGTTTAAGTAGTTTATAGTAATTTATATAAATATTGTTAAATTCAAAAATTCATTATGCAAAATTTAACCTTAAACAAGTGCTTGTTCCTTCAAAGCCTGTTGCAGCGTTTCCCAAAATTTCTTTTTTAAAGGCACTTGTTTTTCCAGAGCTTCTATGGCTTTTGTTTTTAAAAAAGTTGTTTTTTTAAATGTCAATAAGTGGTGTTCCTGCAATTCGAGTTGAATGCCAAAATCAGCAGGCGCTATACCAAACAATACACAAATTTGAGGCGAAAATTGTTCCTTTATTGTAAGCCATCTGCTACTGCCCGGTATGCAATTTATAATTTCCACATCATTTTCATCCCATTTCAGCCCTTTGGTAATCAGGTTATTAAATACTGAAAGTTGAATTTCAGCCTCTTCCGGCTTTGAAGATTTTTTATAGATAAAAATCAGTTTTTTAGTTTCTGCAGATTGTTGCTGTTTGCCGGTTTCAGGTAGTACAAAATATCCACTCATTTACTTTATAGTTTATTAATTATGCAAATCCAAAATTACTAAGCTTTTTTCGTTACTTTGCAATAATAAAACGAGGAATATGAGTACAACAGCCACAATGCCCGAAAAATTGCAGATTTCTATCGAAAAAACAACAAATTCTTGTTTGAATTCAATAGATTTCGATAATATTCCATTTGGACGTACTTTTTCAGACCACATGTTTTTAGCAGAATATTCGGATGGACACTGGCATTCTGCAAAAATACAGCCTTATCAAAATCTTTCTATTAGTCCAGCCAGTAATGTTTTTCATTATGGTCAGGCAATATTCGAAGGTATGAAAGCCTTTTACAAAGAAGATGGCAGCGGTATTGTAATGTTCAGGCCGGATAAAAATATCGAGCGCATGAATAAATCTGCCGTGCGTATGAGCATGCCTGAGTTTCCTGAAGATGTATTTATGGAAGCACTAAAGCATCTTATTGAACTGGATAAAGCCTTTATACCCAACAAGCCGGGAAGCGCCTTGTATATTCGTCCGGTGTTAATAGGCACTGAGCCGTTTATCGGGGTACGCACTTCCGACCGTTATCTTTTTTATATTATCATTGGTCCAACAGGTCCTTATTATGGCGAACCGATTTCAGTATTGGTATATGATTCTTTTGTGCGTTCTGTAAAAGGCGGATATGGCAATGCCAAAGCTGCAGGCAACTATGCAGGTACGCTTTATCCGGTGGAACTGGCTCGCAAAAAAGGATATAAGGATGTGTTATGGCTGGACGGTGAGCATAAAAAATATGCGAATGAAGTGGGTACGATGAATATCTTCTTTGTCATTGACGGCAAATTGGTAACTCCGGAAACTGATGGCACTATCCTCGAAGGCATTACCCGCAGCAGTATCATTACACTGGCTAATGATTTTGGTTATAAAGTTGAAGAACGTCCAATTTCTATAGATGAAATTGTTGATGCACATCAAACAGGCAGGCTGACGGAAATGTTTGGTACCGGAACGGCTGTAGTGGTGAACCCGATAAATCGTTTTGGTTACAAAGACATGGACTATGAACTTGATGTGACAAAATTTGAAATTGCACCTCGCTTGAAAAAAGAACTGGAAGGCATACAAAAGGGAAAAATTGCAGATCGCTACGGCTGGATTGTAGAAGCCTGATTTTTATTCAAAAAAATAACATTAGCATAGTACTTAACACACAGCGTTAGGGTTAAAAAAAATAAGGTGGAATAAATAGTTGTTTTCTCATATATACCTCCAACTTAACAAGGAGGAGGAATTAAAGGAGGTGGTTCTCTATAAAAAAATCAACTATTTATAAATTGAAAAGATTATCCCGAACTCAGGTTAAAACTATTCCTTAGCAGAAAGTTGATACTGTTCATCTTCGTAGGTATAAACCAATGATGATACATAATTTACAGCAATGCCATTTTCCAAACGCTTACCGCTGATTTCTATGTGTAAATCATAAAGTCTGCCCTTGCCCGGCTTTAAGGTGTATGTTGCATTCCAAGAGTAATATGGTTTTTGTTTTCCATTAAAATTATTTTCACCTATGACTATTGGCTCCGGTGTGAAATTTGTTATTTTGTTATCTAAAATACCAACAAGAGAAAGCGTAGTCTTACTTATGCCATCTTCTTCTGTTTCAGATATGGCTAACCCTGCATAAGTAGAGTGGCTGATTTGTACAATATCGTATACCCCACCTTGACCAAAAGATCCGGCATTGAAAAAATAGGGCTTGGCATCTACTTTCTTAAAAATATTGTCATTCCCTTTCAAAAACAAAACACCTACCGGCACCTGACATTCATTGTTTTTCAAAAGCGGTGCAGCCGTAAAAGCCAGGATATACTGGCTGTAATTTGTTTTATAGGCTTTTGCCGCCGTTACCATAAACTGCAGCTTCTGTGGGATAATGCAAATTCCAGTTGCATCTGAAGAAGTGCGTGTGTAGGAAGCCAAAACGTCGCTTCCAAAATATCGGCTATTGCCGTATAAGAGATTTAAAATAGAAGTGTTTTTTAGGGGAGTACCGTTTTCATTTATATATGCCGGCTTGTTATCATGCTGTGCCATGAGGATTAAATTCATGAAACACAAAAGTGAAAGCAGATAAACCGGAAATTTCATAATCAAAAATAAAAAATAAGTTGTTCAATAACAAAAAATTAAGATGAATAAAATGTATCATTTTTAACTGTTTCACTAAAGATGCGAATGCATTCTACTGCGGCTCTAACATCGTGTACCCTAAGTATAGCAGCATCATGCATCAGGGCAAGCATATTGCCCGCTGTGGTGGCATTTAATGCTTCATGAGGTGTTGTTTCCAATAATTTATACAACATGCCTTTTCGGCTAATGCCTGTCAGTATCGGATAATTTAATGAAGAGAAATAACTTTGATTTTGCAATAAAAAATAATTCTGTTCCAACGTTTTTGAAAAACCGTAACCCAAATCAATGGCTAAATCTTTTACTTGATATTGTTTAGCTATTTTGATTTGATGAAGAAAAAAATCATACAGGTCTGTCAAGATATGCTCGTAGTCGGTTTTAGTTTGCATATCTTTTGAATTTCCTCTGCGATGCATCAGGATTAATGGTGTTTGCATAGTAGCTGCCACTTCAAAAATTTGTTCATCTTCTTGTCCTCCGGAAACATCGTTGATGACAGATGCGCCGCATTCAACAGCTGTTTTTGCTACCCGACTTCTGTATGTATCAATGCTGATAAAAGCTTCCGGAAAATGCTGATGGATTTTTTGAACAGGAATTTCTATACGTCTTAATTCTTCCTCTTCAGTAATAATATCGGCTCCGGGGCGTGTTGACATACCGCCAATATCTAGTAGCGTTGCACCCTCATTCAGCATTTTTTCAGCTTGCCTAAGTATAGCCGCTTCATCTTTTAATCTGCCGCCATCATAAAAGGAATCCGGTGTAAGATTGAGAATGCCCATAACGATGGGTTGTTCCCAATGGAGCAGTTTGTCTTTGCAATTCCATGTGAAATTTTTCATAAATAAGGTGTAATGTTAACTTTTTTAACAATACAAGCGCATAAAGTTATGTATTTTTGACGCAACAGGTATTATTCATTAAACATAAACATTATGGACTTAATTAGTTTACTATTGTATTTTGCAGGAGCAGCAATCGTACTGACACTTATCGGCAAATTTATTTTTAAGCAACAAAATATTTTCATCCAGTTCATTCGCAATTTCGTAGGGGTTTGGTTTATATTTTCAGGCGTGGTGAAAGCGATAGATCCGGCGGGAACGCAAATCAAAATGGAAGAGTATTTTGAAATCTTTGAGAAATCATTTTCATTTTTGGGCTTCTTATGGAAATTCGGGGCAGAGCATGCCTTAGCTGTTTCTGTATTTATGATTATTCTCGAAATTTATTTGGGTATTGCCCTCATTTTAGGAACTTGGAAAAAACTTACGCTTTGGTTGTTGGTATTGCTGATTTTATTTTTCACTTTCTTGACCGGATATTCTGCCAAAACCAACAAAGTAACCGATTGCGGCTGTTTCGGCGATTTTATAAAACTGGCTCCGATACAATCTTTTTACAAAGACATTTTACTTACCGTATTGAGTTTTATCTTGTTGTTTGGTCAAAAATATATTAAAGATATTTTAGGCATTATTCCAAATCGTATTATTTTAGGTGTATTAACCTTGGCATCCATTTGGTTTACTTACCGCAATATCGTACACGAACCGATAGTAGATTTCAGACCTTATAAAGTGGGCACATCTGTACCAGACTGTCTGAAACTGCCACCAAACGCCAAAAAAACCATAGTAGATATGGTGTACACGTATAAAAACAAAAAAACGGGTGAAGTGAAAGAGTTTAAAAATTCGTATCCCGACCCGGCTGATTATGCAAACTGGCAATATCTGGACAGAAAAGATGTGATAGTGCAAAAAGGAGATGAGCCCAAGTGCAAAGACTTTATTATAAAAGATGCAAACAGTGGTGACAATACTGCCATGTTTTTTGAAGAACCCGAATATCTGTTTTTTATTCTAAGTCCTAATTTGGATAAAGCCAACGAAAAAGCATTCAGCAAAATGATTCCGGTAACAGAAGATGCGATGAAAGACGGGAAATATGCATTTGTGATTACAGGCAGCATACCTTCGGAAGCAGAAGCTTTTAAAGCAAAAATGAAAATACCGTATGATTTTTATTTTATGGATCCTACACCTATCAAAACTATCATGCGCTCCAATCCCGGATTGCTGATTTTGAAACAAGGTAAAATAATTGCCAAGTTTCATTATAACGATGTACCGGGTTATGCTGAAATTAAAAAACAGTATTTGAAATAAGTATCATAATAAAAACAAAAATTTCTTTCAATAATCTTTTATCACTAAAAACTGGTATCTTGAATGAAATTTTTTTTCATGCAGAAACACTACTTTCTATTAAATTCTAATACAATATATTTAATATTTTTTACTGTACTGTTCTTATTTCAACAAAATACAACAGCTCAGCAAAAGTACCTCATTTCTTATACTAAAGTAGATTCCTATTCAAAAAAAGAGATAAAATCCATTTGGAAAAAACATCATATTCCAAAAATTATTTTGCCCGTACATGAAGGTGTGGATGTGTATGAAATACTATACAAAGCTCCCTGGATAGACAGTTCCTTGATTACCTGTTCGGGAATTTATTATGTTCCCAAAAGCTCCAAAGCCATGCCTTATGTCATGTATGGACATGGCACACAAATAGAACGCAGTCGTACTATCAGTCCGGATGATGCGCAACAAGGCATTTGCTTAGGTTTTGCTGCCGATGGCTATTTGGCTTGTTATCCCGATTATTATGGCATAGGAAAAGGGGAGAAGAGGCATTTGTATCAGCATGCCTGGAGTGAGGCGATGTCATTTATTTATATGTTGTATGCCGTGGATGAAATGAATAAGGCACTTGACATTAAAACTAACGATCAACTCTTTTTAACCGGCTATTCGCAAGGCGGACATTCTTCTTTTGCGGCACAAAAATATATAGAGGCTTTGCACGACCAGCGTTTTAAAGTAACGGCAAGTTCGCCGATGAGCGGTGCGTACGATATGACGGGCGAGCAAGATAAATTTATGTTTCAGCCATATCCCCGCCAGTTTTATTTGCCTTATTTATTAACCTCTTATCAGCTTGCTTATCATATTTTACCTTACACTAATATTTATTCTATTTTTAAATCGCCTTATGATACGCTACTGCCCAACTACTTTGAAAATAATGATCATAAAACGCTGTATGAACTAAATAAAATATTGCCACCTATACCTAAAGATATGGTGCTGGATAGCTTGGTTAATGCCTACCGGCAAGATAATAATTACATCTTCAAACAAAAATTGAGAGAAAATAATTTGACAAACTGGAAGCCGGAAGCTCCTGTGCAGCTGTGTTTTTGCAAGGGCGACAGAGAAGTCAGTTTTAAAAATTCGATTGCTGTGTATGACACCATGACAAACTTAGGCGTTAAGGCAATAAAACTCAACAACCTGAGCAACCATTTGGACCATAATACTTGTGCACCATTTGCTGTGTTGGCCACTAAGTATTTTTTCGACCGATATAAAAAGCACGGCAATAATCCGAAGATGAAAGATGTGCCGAAATTTAAACTTAAATTGGTGGGCATTGTGAAAAAGAAAGAAGAAAAAAAATACCTGAAAGAAAAAAAAGATAATATCCGTTATTAATGAATACCAAATCATTGCGCATAAAAATTTGCGGGCTAAAAGATGCATCGCAGATACTTCAAATTGCAGACATGCAACCCGATTTTATCGGATTTATTTTTTACCGGAATTCGCCGAGATATATTCTGGACGGGCTCAATCTCAATGAGCAAGTGAATATGCAATTTCAACTGTCAGCTATCAGTCATCCCGTACAAAAAGTGGGTGTGTTTGTCGATGAAGATATTAAATCGCTGATAAGGCTAGCCTCAGAATGGGAGCTGGATTATATTCAGTTGCACGGCGATGAAACGCCTGAATATTGTGAAGAATTGCGCATGCTGGATTTTAAGCTGATAAAAGCATTCGGTATAGATGAACACACCGATTGGTCAGTAATGGAAGCCTATGACGAGTATTGTGATTATTTTCTTTTTGATACGAAAACCGCATTGCATGGTGGCAGCGGGATGGCATTTAACTGGGATTTACTCAGCAGATACAGATTATCAAAGCCCCTGTTTTTATCGGGAGGTATTGGTGTGGATGATATTCCGCGCATCAAACAACTCGCCCAGACAACAGCCGTAGAGGTAGTAGATTTGAACAGCAAACTGGAGATTTCGCCGGGCATAAAAGACATCAATTTATGCCGGCAAGCCATTGAGCTTTGCAAGACGCAGGAGTGAGATTAGTAAAGAAGAAGGGTGGTTGTATTCTTGAACTTTCTGTTAATTATTATGTTAATTATATATTATTTTATATAAATATTTTATTTCCAATGTAATCAAAATGAATTTTCATATACAAACGTATTATGCCTTTTCTTTTATCTATTCTTTTGATAGCTTAACTGTCTTATCTGATTTTAGAATTGCAATTGCATAAAGTGTGTTTAATAAGGCTAAATAATGAATTATACATCAATGTCGTTTAGTTAGTCAACTGTAATAATAGTTGATTTCTCATTTTTTCCTCCACCTTAATCAAGGAGGAGGAATTACAAGGAGGTGGTTTTTTTAAAAAAAAATCAACTATTTTTTAATTGAAATGCTTATACCGAACTCAGAATAACATATCGACAATTTCATTTGATAATTTCGGATGCTTTTTC
>CAZPBT010000114.1:0-9148 GCA_964584555.1 uncultured Chitinophagales bacterium | reverse complement strand
GCTTTCGAACTTATTATAAAAATAGGCATCCACACCCCAAACCAAACTCAGTGTGTTGAGTAGTGATGGGTTGGAAGTGAAAATATGAATATCGGATTTCGGGCGATTGCTGGCCAGCATAAAAGCGGTATATCCCGAATAAGTCATGCCGTTTATTGCTTTTGCGTTCACATCTTCTGCAATTTTGCATGCATTGTAGCAGATGGCATCAGAAATAAACGTGTGCGAGTTTTTATTGGGCAAATGATGTTTGTTGTAAATGGAAGTTTCTTGTTCTGTACGTCTGATAATTTTATCTATGGTCTGCACTACCTTAGCCGGATTTTTTCCCACCGATGTTTCTCCGCTTAGCATAATGGCATCAGCGCCATCCAGTACACCATTAGCAACATCCGTAATTTCAGCACGGGTAGGACGCGGCATTTCCATCATCGATTCCATTACTTGTGTGGCAATGATTACCGGTTTGGCTTTCTGGATACATTTTCGTATCACACTTTTTTGTATCAAAGGCATTTCTTCTATGGGCAGCTCTACGCCTAAGTCGCCACGGGCTACCATTACCGCATCTGATACCGAAATAATACTGTCGATATTTTCAATGGCTTCCGGTTTTTCTATCTTGGCAATGAGTTTGGCATGTGCACGCATTCGGTGAATATGCTCCCTGAGCTCTTGTATGTCTTCCGCTTTGCGTACAAAGGACAAGGCAATCCAGTTGACAGGTTGCTGTACGATAAATTCTAAATCGCGCTTGTCTTTTTCGGTTAAACTGGGAAGTGATATTACAGTATTAGGTAAGTTAAAGCCTTTCTTAGATGAAAGGATTCCACCCGAAATTACCGTGCAAGCGATAGTTTTATTGTCGATTATTTTTGAAACCTTCAGCTCCAGTTTGCCATCGTCAATTAATATCCATTCTCCGGGCTTCAAGTCCTGGGCAAGATAATCGTAGGTAACTGAAATTAATTCTGATGTGCCGATTACTTCTTCATTAGTCACCCGGATAGTCTGTCCTTCACGGAGCAAAACTGCATTGTTTTGCATTAAACCCGTACGCATCTTCGGGCCTTGCAAATCAGCTAAAATAGCGACATGTGCATGCAGGTTTTCGTTCAGTTTGGTAATCTGTTCAATCACCTCAAGATGATCTTCATGTCTGCCGTGCGAAAAATTAAGACGAAAGACATTAACACCGCTTTCGTATAACTCTGCCAGGCGTTCGTAGGTATTAGAAGCCGGGCCAATAGTAGCTACTATTTTCGTTTTTCTTCTTGTGGTGTTCATTAAAATGTCGGATTAACAGATTTTGTTTAGATTTTAGCGATTGCACATCAATTGGTATGATGGTCTGAATGGCAGGTACTTTAGAAATCAGTTGAATAAATGCTTCTTCATCAAAATAATCTTCTTCGCCATTAAGCAATAAGAGATAATCGATGTTTTTCAATTCGGGAATCAGATAATTGCCCGCATTTTTATTTTGGATAAATTCAAGTGTATAAAAATCTATCACATTGCGGTAGCTGTACGCATGAAAAAAACTGAATGATTTTTGCTTGGTATTGTTGAATTCGATATCAGCGATGCGTTTCATTTTCCAGTGCAGCAATTCATTAAGATGCCAGCAAACGCGGTAATCTTCCATGGCAGAGTTGATGCCCCACACCGAAAAGTCAAAATACAAATCAATAATTTGCCGCTTAGCCATTTGGGGTAAAAATACATCCCTGAATCAGATGATAATATGACCTTTTTTCAACAAATGTAAGTAAGTCTAATGATTACTATATTATTGAATATTTATATGCTGTTATTTTAAGTTAACTCCTTACTTGTTCTTTTGAATTTCAACAACCCACATGCCTCTGATTTGGTTTTCACTGTATCCGGTGGCAAGGTCTTTTGGATAGAGTTGCTCTATTTTTTTCCGAACGGCAGGAAGTATGTCTTTATTTTTATTTCCATGACATTGCAAGCACATCTTACCGGTTTCAATAGGATAGTAGCCGGTGAATGTAGTTTTAGTTTCTGAAGAAAAAGGCTTTAACTTTTTTTCCGCTAATAATTTTTTGAAATTAGCAATGATTTTGGTTTCACTGGCATTGGCAGTATTTATCGGATTGCGAGGCTGGTCTGAAACTCGTTTCAACGATGCTTTTAACACATGTGCCATGCTATCTGTTAATGGTATGGCTTTTTCATGACAGAATGTAATTGCATTTTCAGTGCCGTGTTGTTGAATGGCGTTCATCAAATTTTTGCCAAGTTCTCCCTTTGCAATTGAGGCCATCTCTTTTCCTTTTGCCAAAAGTGGTCGATTAGCTGCATATGTATTTATTGCAGCTTTATTTTTCTCCCAGTAGGCATTCCAATTCTTTTCATCAATATCTGATTTGTACAGATAGCTTGCAATAGCTCTAATTTCGGATGTGTCGTATGATTGCTTTGGCATCAAACCATATTTTTGTACAGCACTTGGCATGAGTGATGTTTGTTCTGAAGGATTTATTAAAAACTGCCTCATTGCCATTATAAAATCAGATTCGGTCAATTTGCTTTGTTTGTATTGTTTACTAATAGCAAGGATGTGAGGTGCAGGTAAAGTTGCTTGCGAAGGATGATGACAACTAAAACATTGCTTATCCAATAAGTACAAGGCTTGAAGTTCATTTACGTTCAAACTGGTAGTATCCTGTGAAATGGAATTTTTATCACCCGAAATTTGATTATTTTGGCAACTCCATATTAGTATGACTCCGGTAGCGCAAAATAATATGAGATAGCTGATTTTCTTCATGCTGTAAGATAACTATTTACCTTTACAATTATTTACACCTGATAAAATACTATGCAATTCTTCTTCGCTGATGTATTGCGGTGTGTAAGAGATACCTCTCCAGTTTAGCTGTTTGTTGAATGCACGCATATGATTCTCGCTAGCTAATTTTAGCTGCAAGCATACGTTAATGATATTCTCATTATTAGTGTTGTTAATTATACCATTAAGATGAAAGATGTCCAAATCTTCGATTAATGCTCCTGTTTTTAATGCATTTATTAAACTAACTGAGCCTTCGTCAATTAACCGATTATATGTAGTTTGGTTGTCAGAAATAGTAAAAACGGTATCTTCCCTATTCAAGACCGTAGAAGCTTCTTTTATATTTATCAATAAATTTTCTACTGATTTTCGGTGACTTTCTTCACTCTGGGAAATATTGTCGAAAATTGGCAAATCATATTCGGTTTTAAAATTACTGTAAACCATAAGTGCCAACTTCTCATCCTCATACAAACGTTTAAGTTGAAATAGCAGCAAGCTGTCAATTTCATCTGCATCCAATTTTACCTGACTTATGCTTTTGCAAGTTGAAACTTTGTTGTCATCGGCAAAACTGATGTGAACATACATTGCACATAGAATAATAATCAGAATTACTTTTTTCATTTTTCATTTTTTTATGAGATAAATCTGTAATACACTCACAAAATTATATCTGACTTAGTTGTTTGTCAATAGTTTGATTGCTTAAGCATGTTATCTTATGCTTATGTATGAATTATTATTGACTTGTTTCATCAATTTAGCTTTGTTTCCGAAATAATGCAAAGACAAGTCTTTTCGTAAACCAATCATTTATAAATCTAAAATTCGGTTTAAAAAAATGAGTTGATAAAAATAGTTGATTTCTCATTTTTTTTCATTTTAATAAGGAGGACAAATTAAAAGGCGATGGTACATGATAAAATAAATCAACTATTTTTAAATTGAAACACTTTCCCGAACATAGGCTATTACTAATTAAGGTAAAATCTAAATTGGTTTTTAGTCAGTGTAATGTCTGTTAATTAATTGCTTTCCAGTATTTTGTGTATTTTTTTATTTTTTTTATACAGAAAACTAAAATTTCCTCTAATTTTGCACTTCTTAGTAAAACAATAATAAATATGTCATCTATTGCCGAGCGCGTTCAAAAAATAATCGTTGAAAAATTGGGCGTTGAAGAAAGCGAAGTTACTCCGGAGGCCAGCTTTGAAAATGACCTTAAAGCAGACTCCTTAGAAACCGTAGAACTGATTATGGAATTTGAAAAAGAATTCAATATCATCATACCTGACGAACAGGCCGATAAAATAAAGACGGTAGGAGAGGCGATAGCCTATCTGGAAGCCAACGTGTAATCGCAATTGTTTCTTGTGAGTTGTCTATATCTTGTTATAGATTAAATATTATTTCCTAACCGGAATTTATCCGATATTTTTTTATCTTAGTTGCATGTCTGCAAAACGAGTTGTCATTACCGGTATGGGATGCATTACCCCGATAGGGAATAACATGCAGCAATTTTCTGAAAATCTGTTCACTGGCAAAAGCGGGGCAGCTAATATCACCAATTTTGATACTGCACTCTTCCGTACGAAATTTGCATGTACAGTAAAAGATTTTTACCCGGAAAATTTCTTTGACCGAAAAGAACTGAAAAAACTCGACCGCTATGCGCAGTTTGCCCTGATGAGTGCAGAGGAAGCCATTAGGCATTCAGGTATCTTAGACTATCCCGATTTGAATAAAAAAAGAGTTGGTGTTTTATATACTTCCGGCTTTGGCGGCGTACAGACTTTCCAGGATGAAGTAACACAATACATACAAAACGGCAGAAATCCCAAATACTTTAGCCCGTATTTTGTACCGCGTACGTTGCTGGATTTAGCTGGCGGAAATATCTCCATAAAATACGGATTTAAAGGCATGAATTTTTCCGTGGTATCGGCTTGTGCATCTTCTGCACATGCCCTGTTGATTGCTCTTCAGTTTATTCGTTCCGGACTGGCAGATGCCATAGTCGTGGGTGGAAGTGAAGCGCCGGTAAATGAAATTTCTATTGGTGCTTTTAATGCCATGCGCGCTTTATCAGAACGGAATGAAAGCCCTGAAACGGCTTCACGCCCTTTTGACAAAAACAGAGACGGCTTTGTAATGGGTGAAGGAGGAGCTTGCATGGTCATCGAATCACTTGAACATGCCCGGCAGCGTGATGCAAATATTTTGGCAGAGCTTGCCGGTGGTGCCATGAATGCCGATGCCTTTCATATTACAGCTCCACAACCGGAAGGTGAAATGATAACCGAAGTGATGCAACAGGCACTCGAAGATGCCGACTTACTACCCCATGATATTGATTATATAAATGCACACGGAACATCCACACCCTTGGGTGATGTGGCAGAATTGCAGGCAATAGAACATGTCTTTGGTAGTCATATTTCCGATATGCAGGTCAGTTCAACAAAATCCATGACGGGGCATTTGCTTGGAGCAGCCGGAATTACAGAAGCCATTACAGCCGTATTGGCTATAAAAGAACAAAAAGTGCCTCCTACGATAAACTTGTATGAACAAGACGAAAGCATAAATCCAGCATTCAAATTGACACCAAATATTGCGGTTAATAAGAAAATCAGTGCTGTTTTGTCTAATAATTTTGGCTTCGGTGGACATAATGCATCGTTGGTTTTAAGAAAATATATTGACTTTTGATAGTGTAATTTAATACCATTCAATCTGCAAAAAATAATACCTTTGCAATAATGTTTAAATTTTTCAGGAAATTATTCAGCAAAAAAACGCCGACTTACAGGACGTATGAATTTCAGGAAATATATGACAAGATAGGTTTTGAACCCATTAATTCAGAAGAAGAATACATTAAAGCACTAACCCACTCTTCCTTTACAAAAAGTTATAACGAACGCAATGAAAGACTTGAATTTTTAGGCGATTCCGTCTTGAATTTTGTTGTAGCATATTCACTGTATCACTCTATGCCCAATAAGGATGAAGGCATGTTGTCTAAAGCACGTGCGCACATCGTAAACCGCAAAAACCTGAATCGTATCGGTACTGAAATTGGGATAAAAAAATATTTGCGACACAAGTTAACGGCTAAGCAAATTGAAGAAGCTCCCGACATAGTAGGTAATGCATTTGAGGCCTTTATCGGGGCATTTTATAACGAGTATGGCTTGCACGAAACAGAATCATTATTGACGGGTTTGCTACTTGCAGAATTTGATGCACAAAACTTCCACACGCAAATTACTGATTTTAAGAGTTATTTTCTGGAGTGGTGTCAGGCAAAGAAGAAATCCCCATTTTTTGAACATACTTCAAACCGTAAAGCAGAAAATCTCTTTGAAGTCAACTTGTTTTTGGATAATACATTTATTGCATCCGGTATCGGGAAAAATAAAAAAGAAGCAGAAATCAACGCATGCAAATCAGCCATCGAACAACTAAATTTATAAGAACGATTAAACCTTAAAATCAGTATCATGATTGCAACCGGACATAGTGTGCTTACGCTTATCATCATCGGCTTTATCCTGCTGGAGTTTTTATTAGATTTTATCCTGGATAAACTTAATGACACGAGCTGGGATAAGCCTGTTCCGGCAGAACTGGCAGGCTTGTATGACGAAGCTCAATATCAAAAAGCACAGGAATATCACCGTGAATTGAATAAACTGGGCACACTTACCTCAACATTAAGTACTACACTTACCGTATTGTTTTTGTGGTATAAAGGGTTTGCTTATGTGCAAATGTATATTGAACAATACACGATAAATCCGATTGTACAAGCATTGATTTTTTTCGGCTGTTTTGCCATTATTGCTGATTTAATCTCAATTCCATTTGAGCTATATGGCATTTTTGTGATTGAAGAAAAATATGGGTTCAATAAAATGTCACTAAAAACCTTTGTTGCCGATAAGTTGAAAGGATACTTGCTTGGTGCAATTATCGGAGCTGCCTTGTTGAGTTTATTTGTTTTGTTTTATCAATATTCCGGAAAATTATTTTGGGTATATGCCTGGATTTTATTTACTGTTTTCAGTTTATTCTTTGTGTTTATATACACCAGTTGGATTATGCCTTTGTTTAATAAATTTACACCATTAGCACAGGGCAGTTTAAGAGAAAAGATTGAAGCGTTTTCACAAAAAGTAAGTTTTCCGCTCACTAAAATTCAGGTGATGGACGGTTCTAAACGGAGTAGTAAAGCCAACGCGTTTTTTTCAGGATTTGGTAAAAAGAAAACTATCGTGCTTTTTGATACCCTCATTAATGAGCAAACCGATGACGAATTACTGAGTGTACTGGCACATGAAGTAGGGCATTACAAGAAGAAACACATCCAACAAGGCATGATAATTTCCATTCTTCAAATGGGTTTAATGTTGTTTATATTGTCATTATTTATCAATGAACCTAAACTGAGTGAAGCATTAGGCTACAGCACGGATAAGCCGGTTTTTCACTTGGGATTAATTGCTTTTGCTTTATTGTATTCTCCATTTAGTACACTGACGGGCATTGTAATGAACTATATTTCCCGTAAGAATGAATTTGAAGCAGATAATTTTGCAAAAGAAAATATCGGTACAGGCGAATTTTTAATTTCTGGATTAAAGAAATTGTCTGTTAATAATTTAGCCAATCTCCATCCGCATCCGGCATATGTTTTCGTACATTACTCTCATCCGCCACTGTTGGAGAGAGTGAGAAACCTCATGTGATAAAAAAGATTAGCGGAACACGTATGCTCCGCTAAACTAACTACATATTTAAGAAGGTTAATGGCGTTGATTTACATCAACAAGACAAATTTATGACAACAGCGAAATAAAAAATGATACATTTTATAAGCATTGTAGGAGAGCATTGCTTTTTTTATCTTATAGAGTTTTGATTATCTTGTTGTTATGTTAAATGATGTTTGAATAATATGAAATGCGACGGACTTAATAATAAATCAACAAAAAACCTTTAAAAAATAGAATTAAGTTTGTATCTTTGCCACTCGAAATTTTTAGACATGTATGCAATAGTAGAAATAGCCGGACAACAAATTAAAGTTTCTCCCAATCAGGAGGTCTTCGTAAACCGATTAGGCGGAAATGCCGGCGATAAATTGAATTTTGATAAAGTATTGCTGTTAAGCGGTGATGCCGGTACTACCGTGGGTAGCCCAACTGTAAGCGGTTCAGCTGTTTCAGCTACTATCGTAGAACATTTGAAAGCAGATAAAGTTACGGTTTTCAAGAAAAAAAGAAGAAAAGGCTACCGCGTTAAAAACGGTTTCAGAGCTTCTTTAACTAAAATCAAGATTGATACCATCGCATAAAATTATAAAGCAACTTAAAATTATAAACTCATGGCACACAAGAAAGGGGTCGGTAGTTCCAAAAACGGAAGAGAATCAGAAAGCAAACGCTTAGGCGTTAAAATATATGGTGGACAGGCTGTAATTGCCGGAAATATAATCATCCGTCAGCGCGGTACTAAATTTCATCCTGGAGAAGGAGTAGGTATAGGCAGAGACCATACTTTATTTGCTTTGACAGAAGGAAAGGTAAGCTTTAAAAAAGGCTATAAAGACCGTACGTTTGTATCGATAGTTTAATAAATCACTTCTAATCATAAAATACGACCACCTGCTTAGGTGGTTTTTTTATTTCCGGAGTAGCAGATATTCATTTTATTATAACTAAATTTATGCATTAAAACAGGATAAAATGAATGTTGTAACCAAAAAAACTATTACCCTTACTGTTTTTTTTCTCTGTTTTTTACATACAGCTTTTTCGACTCATATTGTAGGTGGTGTAATGAATTACAAATATCTGGGCGGCAATAATTTCAGAATCGATTTGTATGTATATCGCGATGATATACGAGCTCAACCTGGAGCAGTGCTAGATAATCCGGCTATAATAAGAGTTTGGGATGGTGTACGTGAAACTACACAAAATTTCGCACTTCCTTTTGACAGTTTTGTACCCATAGGTCAGATTGACCCGTGTGCCACTATTGCCATTAATGAGCGAATAGACTGGACGCATTACAGCGGAATTATCAATTTACCTCCCAATACAAGTGGCTATACGGTATATTACCAACGCTGTTGCAGAAATAACAGTATTAGTAACCTTACTTTTAATTCGAGAGGCAATGGTGCCATGGATTGGGGGCAACCTATACTATCTCAATTCCGGCTGCTGTAAATGGGATTTATGTCAACAATACTTCACCACAAATATTGAACTATCCTCCCGTATATATTTGCAATAATAAACCGAT
>CAZPBT010000113.1:0-9228 GCA_964584555.1 uncultured Chitinophagales bacterium | reverse complement strand
TTCCTCTTTTTGTGATTCGACTTATTGGAATCAGTTTGCTGAGCTGTTAAATCCATTTTAGAAATTGATTTCTTTCCTTTAACAGATTTACTTTCAGGTGGAAATTCAAATATTTCGATTTTCATACTATGATTTTGGATGAAATTATTTCATCTTACATCATTTAACAAATAAAACAAGAATTCGGTACATTTTATTGAGAATTCGGGAATCAAATAGCTCCATTTTTTATTTCATCCACCACACTTGGGTCGAGTAATGTTGAGGTGTCACCCAAGTTGGAAGTTTCACCTTCTGCAATTTTCCTCAAAATACGGCGCATTATTTTTCCGCTGCGAGTCTTAGGAAGTCCGGTTACAAACTGAATTTTATCCGGTTTGGCAATAGATCCGATTATACGGGTTACGGTTTGTATAATATCTTGCCTGGTTAATTCGGCATCGTGTAATTCATTTTGCAAAATAACGAATGCATATATTCCCTGCCCTTTTATGTCATGCGGATAGCCCACTACCGCACTTTCCACCACATCAATATACATATTTATGGCATTTTCAACTTCTGCAGTTCCAATGCGATGTCCACTCACATTCAACACATCATCTACCCTGCCCGTAATGCGATAAAAGCCCTGTTCATCCCTAAAACAACCGTCACCTGTAAAATATTTATCGGCATATGTGGCGAAATAATTTGTACGGCATCGTTCATGATCGCCATACGTAGTTCGCAAAATACCGGGCCAGGGAAAACTCACACATAAATTCCCTTTGATTATCGTTTCCGGCAAATCGGCTTGAGCAGAATGGCTTTGTGGTAATTCATCACCATTTTCATCCATTAAAACTACTTGTACACCGGGCATGGGCAGGGTAGCAAAAGTGGGCTTTTGAGGTGTAATTCCGGCAATATTAGAAATCATGATTCCGCCGGTTTCGGTTTGCCACCATGTATCAACTATCGGGCATCTTTGCTTGCCTATTTTTTCATTATACCAGTTCCATGCTTCTACATTTATCGGTTCACCTACGGTGCCTAATACTTTCAAAGAACTCAAATCTTTACCTTGCAAAGGGGCATCTCCGTAAGCCATTAGACTGCGTATTGCCGTAGGGGCAGTATACAGAATATTAACTTTATACTGGTCAACAATTTCCCAAAATCTTCCGGCATCGGGATAAGTGGGCACACCTTCAAACATGAGTGATGTAGCTCCGGCACTTAAAGGACCGTACACAATATAGCTGTGTCCTGTAATCCAACCGATATCTGCCGTGCAAAAATGAATATCTCCTTTTTGATATTGAAAAACATTCACAAATGTATAATTGGTATATACCATATAGCCTCCGCAGGTATGCACTACTCCTTTGGGTTTGCCTGTGCTGCCACTCGTATATAATATAAACAATGGATCTTCTGCATCCATTTCTACAGCCGGAAAATCAGGATTACCTTGTGTTTCTACTTTTTTAATTTCATTTTCCCACCAGACATCTCTTCCTTTTATCATGCTGATGGGCATGCGTGAATGAGTGAGTACAATAATTTTTTTCACAAAAGGACATTGTACAATGGCATCATCAATCACCGATTTTAGTGGAATTTCTTTATTACCCCGATATGCACCATCTTGTGTAATAATAAATGCTGCCTGTGCATCAATCAAACGATCTGCAATACTCTGTGCGCTAAAGCCACCAAAAATAACACTATGTATTGCACCAATGCGGGCACATGCCAGCACGGCTATAGCCAGTTCGGGCACCATTCCCATGTAGATACATACTCTGTCGCCTTTTTGTACACCATTATTTTTTAAAACATGTGCAAACTGACAAACCTTAAAATGCAAATCTTTATAAGTTAAAACCCGATAGTGATGATGGTCATCCGGATCGTTTGGTTCCCAGATTATGGCAGGCGTATTCCCATCTGTTTTAAGATGTCGGTCTAAACAGTTTTCTGTGATATTCAGCTTTGCCCCTTTAAACCAACTTACCTGAGGTTCTTTAAAATTCCAGCTTAAACAGTCCTCACCGGGAGGTGTCATCCATTGGAATTCTTTAGCGATATTCCACCAAAATTTTTGCGGATCTTCCACACTCTGCCGATATGCTTCTTTATATTCCTCGTAAGTTTTGATTTGATATGAGTACATGTATTTTTTTTAGGTAAGTAAAAATAAAAAAAATAGTATTGCCGTAATTCCAAACAAGATAAAAATGCATGCTACTCTTTTCGTATTTTTGCAAAGTGCTTAACTTGAAATATGACCCATATGCTCAACCTTAATGATACACAAATTGCTTTTGCTTATAAATCCAATCATGAATTGGTAAGAGATTATCAATTATTTAGATTGATTAATCAAAACTGGCTGGTAAAATGGGGAACGCAAACCGCAAGCAAATTAATTGATATGGGCTTAAAAACACCTGTGGCATGGGGTATGCGACCCACAATTTATGCTACATTTTGCGGAGGTGAAAATTTGGAAGATGCACAAAAAAAAATCAATCGTTTATATGAGTACAAAGTGCATTCTATTCTTGACTATGGTGTAGAGGGCAAAGAAACCGAAGCTGATTTTGAACGCACATTTAATGCCATTCTAAAATCTATTCATTATGCATCGAATAATAGTGCCGTAAAAATAGTTTGTGCAAAATTCACCGGATTAGTGCCATTCAGCATCTTAGAGAAGCTGGATGCCGGACAAGCTTTATCTGCCGACGAAGAAGCTGTTTTCGTTAAATTTAAATCGCGTGTGCATCAGCTTGCGCAAGCAGCTTATGAGAAAAACATCAGTTTGTTTGTGGATGCTGAAGAAACATGGATACAGCAACCTTTAGATGATATTACGTTTGAATTGATGCGGGAATTCAACCAAAAGCAACCGGTTATTTACAATACTACCCAACATTACCGAAAAGACAGATTAGCATTTTTACAAAAAGAAATTGAAAAAGCTAAAGAGCATAATATTATTTATGCCGTAAAATTAGTGCGCGGAGCATATATGGAAAAAGAAAACCTGCGTGCTGCCAAGCTTAACTATGCCTGCCCCATACAAGACAGCAAAGCTGCTACCGACCATGACTATGACGAAGCTGTAAAACTTTGCCTGCAAAACATAAAGCATTGTGCCGTTTGCATAGCCACTCACAATGAAAACAGCACAATTTTAGCTACTCGTTTGATGGAAGAAATGCAGCTCGGACTTCATCATCCGCATATTCATTTTTCACAACTATACGGCATGAGCGATAATATCACTTTCAATATGGCAAATGCGGGTTACAATGCTCATAAATATTTGCCTTATGGCCCCGTGAAAGATGTTATCCCGTATCTGATTCGCAGAGCTCAGGAGAACACCAGTGTTTCCGGACAAATGGGCAGGGAATTAAAGCTCCTACGTGAAGAAGTGAAACGAAGAAAATTGATTACGTTTTGATTATTATAACCTCTTGTGCAGTTTGATTAATAATTTTCAACACATAGTTTGAGAGGTTTTTTTAGGACTAACAATAAGAACGATACCAAATTTGAGGGAAGAATAGAAAAATATAGAAATCGCCAAAGGCGATACTATGTTTTTGCTTGACATCTAAAATGATTCTTACCAAACAACTATTTATGATAAAATACTATGCTTCTATGTGGTTTAAAGCGCTCAGCTGGTTATAGTATTATCTTACTAAGCCTCAACGCCAAGCATCTCCATCTTTTTGCCTATCCGGTCTCTCAAATCCTGATTAACCGGTACTAAGGGAAGTCGCACATGGTCGGCACAAACACCAAGATGCTGTAATGCACATTTTACTCCTGCAGGATTACCTTGTTCAAATAAGTAAGTAATCAGTTCATCAATCTGATAAACAATTTTTCTGGCGGCAGCATAGTCATTGTTCAATGCCAGATGTACCATATCCGAAAACAATTTAGGAGTGGCATTTGCAATTACAGAAATAACACCGTCATACCCGATAGAAACTTGCGGCACAATCAAATCATCATTACCGCTAATGAGATAAAAACCATCCGGCTTTTCGCGTGCCAGCCAAAATAGCTGCATCCAGTCGTTGCTGGCTTCTTTTATTCCTGCAATATTTTTAAAGTCATGGGCTAATTGTAATGTCGTAGAAGCACGAATATTAGAGGCTGTTCTTCCAGGTACATTATATAAAATAATAGGCAAATCTGTATTGGTTGCTATCGCTTTATAATGTTCGTAAATACCTTCTTGCGTAGGTTTGTTATAATAGGGACTCACGGATAAGATGCCGTCTACACCATCCAGCTGATAGGATTGTATATCGGAAATCGTACTTTGTGTATCATTTCCGCCAAAGCCAGCTACAACAGGAACTCGTTTATTGGTAACTGCCACACATGCCTTTATTAAATCTTGTTTTTCCTGCTTGTTCAGCGTTACAGATTCGCCGGTTGTACCTAAGACAACCACGTAATCTACACCATTATCAATAACGTAATTTACAACCTTTTCAAACTCGGAAAAGTTGACTGTTTTTTGTTCGGTAAATGGTGTTACTAATGCCACACCTACACCTTTGAGATTTATCATTTGCAGCTATTTTTTGAGATTCGATTACAAGTTACAAAATGACAGTTTAAATTATAATTAAAAATGCCGATTATAAAGTAAATTATTTCAGATATGTTTCAATGCTATTTATACAGTGTGAGATTTTATTTTGCGACGGGAGAAAAACGATGTCATAATCTGAGGTGTTATCTGCACTGAAAAAACCTACTCTGAGTTTAGCGGAGGAGGAAGCGGAGATATAGTCCAAAGGCTGGTTTTCACTTTTGGAAAAGGTGATTAATAAATCAAAAGGGAAATGCATAAAATAACCGCATGTGCCGCCGGCCGGCTTACCAAACCAGCTCAAGTCTTTAGCTGTAAAAAAAGGAAAGGGATATGGATTGCCAAATTCACGGTGATCTATAAAGCCCAGCAACTGAACATCCTTGTTGCTTGATTTTAATTTTTCTGAAAAGGCTAAGATGGAATCATTGTCTTTGACATCTTCGGCATTAAATAAAATACCGATTTTTTTAGCCTGCTCCAATGAAACCGGATTATGCGGCTTATTGGGAAACTTTTTAAATTTTCGATAAACAGTAAACAAGCGGGTTTGAATATCTCTGATAAATGACATATCCAAAATTAAGAAAAAAAGGAACAAAAAAACCGGATAAAGATAATCCAATAAAAGAAGCTCATCCATTCAGAATTCAAATTAAAAGATATCTAACCAGCTGTATGAATAAATAAAGTTCCACTATAACTTTTTACATAATTAAAACCACCAATTTAAAAATTATGATTATATTCGTATATGAAACATAAGTTACTTCAAATGCCTCTAATCAAAACGGTGTTGCCGTTGATTGCAGGTATTTTTATATTTGACTTGCTCAATGTTTCGATACTTGTAGTAGCAAGTATTTCACTTCTGCTTTTCATCATCCTGTTGCTGTTACATGTTCGAGTAAATAATCCGGGACAAAAAAATCGCATTTCAATTTTAGTTTATATCCTTTTGTTTTTTGCAGGTGGTGCCATGATCAGTGCCAAACATCTCAGTCAGCAAAAAAATCATTTTTCTTCTTATACCTCAGGCATTGCAACAGCTTATATTACTCAACCCATTAAAGAAACAGAAAAATCATACAAGACAGTTTTAGCAATCAGTGAGCTTGTCGACAGCCAGTTTAATGTGCATCCGGTTCATGGAAAACTCTTGGTGTATTTTGCAAAAGACAGCACCTTGCTGCATTTGTCTATTGGCGATAAGCTCATATTCCCTTTAAAATGTCAATCCATACAAGAGCCTAAAAATCCGTATCAGTTTGACTATAAAAATTATTTAGCACACAAATCTATATTTCAACAACAGTATTTACAGGCTGATCAACTAAAAGTAACCGGTAAAAAAATGCGCTATGCTGTTCGTAGGTATGCGTATCAGCTTAGTCTGTATGCACAAAAAATACTTACTGAATACATCCCAGAAAAATCCCATTTAGCATTTGCCAAAGGCATTTTATTGGGCATCAGCGATGATATTGATGATGAGTTGTATAATGAATTTGCTTACACGGGTATTCTGCATATTTTATCTGTATCCGGTTTGCATGTCGGCATCATTTATGGGATTCTTATGTTTTTCTTGAGTTTCATAAAAGACAAGAGCAGGAAAACGCGCATAGCAAAAGCAATCTTTGTCATTGCATTTATCTGGACGTTTGCATTCGTAACCGGATTATCTTCTGCCTGTGTGAGAGCGGCCATATTGTTTACCCTACTTACATTTGGTGCAGAAAATAAAATTTATTTCAACAATCTCAATTTGCTGGCAGGTTCAGCATTAATTCAATTATTACTCGATGCAAATCTCATGTTTGATGTAGGCTTTCAACTCTCCTATCTGGCCATGCTGGGCTTATTTATTTTCTACAAACCATTTTATTCCATTTGGTATGTACGACATAATTTATTGGATAACATATGGAAACTGTGGGCGGCATCTTTGGCCGCACAAGTATTTACCATACCCTTGAGCATTTACTATTTCGGCAATTTTCCGGTGTATTTTTTAATTGCCAATATCTTTGCCATACCCTTATCTGCTGTTATTCTTTGGCTCTGTATCGGACTGGTCTTTTTTAGTTGGATTCCATTTGTTGGCTATGTTCTGGGCTTATTCCTCAGTACCATCATGTATATTTTTATTGCATTAACTGCGTATGTGGCACATTTACCATTTGGAAAATTAAACACTTTGCATTTACTTCCACTACAACTTGTAATCTTATTTGTTGCCGTTACCTTTTTTACATTTTTTATAGAGTGGAAAAAGCCCAAATATCTGCTTGCTTGTTTATCGCTTTGTTTAATAACATTAGCTATTTCTTATTTTGAGAATATCAAACAAGTGCAACAAAGCGAACTGATTTTTTATTCCATTCCAAAAAAAGATTGCATTGCATTCAATGAAAATTCTACATCGACAATAATGGTATCCGATACTTTAAGTACGAAAGATTATACATTTAATCTTTTAAACGCACAGCGTTATTTTGACATCCAACAAACTAAACTAGAGTTATTAGATAGTCTTCAGGATTATTCAAATTTGCTGTTCTTCAAAGGCAAAACAATTTACCTGCTAAACAAAGAAAATCAATACAAAGATTTTTCTTCGCCTTTAAAAATTGATTACTTGTACCTGAGTGATAACATTTATCTGAACATCGAGCAGGTACTGAAAAATTATCAGTTCAAATCAATACTTATCGGCACGAGTAATGACTACAGGCATCAGCATATCTTTGAAAATATTCTGAAGGAAAACAAAATTCAGTATGTGAACTTAAACAATAGTGCACTTGTCGTAAGCTTATAAAGAACCCGTTGTGCGGTTTAAACCACATAGAAACACAGCATTTTTAATCATAAATTGCAATTCAGTACAAATCTGATTAGACAGTTTAGTAAAATCATAGTATCGCCTTTGGTATCGCCTTAGTCGAAACCTATATTTTTTTATTCCTACCTCAATTTTTGTATTGTAAGAGTTGTTAATCCTAAAAAAATATATGCCACTAAGTGGTAAAAATTATAAATCAAACTGCACAAGTGTAAGCATGTTAAACTTACAAGTCTGCTTAATTTTGTTTCAGGTTAGCGCATCAGCAAATTATAGGCAATAGTAAAATAGATGATTAATCCTGTTACATCTACGAGGGTGGCAATGAAAGGAGCTGAAGAAGTGGCAGGGTCTAATCCTATTTTCTTTAGTATAAGCGGCAACATTGCTCCGCAAAGTGTGCCCCAAACTACGACACACAAGGTAGACAAGCCCACTGTGAGTGCCAACATCAGATAATTATCACCGAAAATGGGATAAATATTTTGCCAAATAAGAATACAACTTGTGCCGACAATTGCCAAAACTAAACCTAAAATCAGCCCGCTGGACAATTCTTTGATGAATACTTTGAACCAGTCATCAAAGGTGATATCATCTAAGGCCAAATCGCGGATAATTAAAAAAGAAGCTTGTGATCCGGTATTGCCGCCGCTTGAAATCAATAAGGGGATAAAGAAGGCAATAAATATAGAATGCTCTATTTCTATTTTGAAATAGTTCATCACATGTATCGTCAGCATTTCTCCTAAATACAATACCAATAACCAGGGCAATCTGCTTTTTATAAGATTGGAAAGTGAGGCAGAAATATAGGCCGTATCCAGTGCTTTGGTGCCGCCCAGTTTATGGATGTCTTCAGTGGCTTCTTCCGACTCCACACGCAGTATATCATCGATGGTTACAATGCCCATCAGCACGCCGGAGTTATCCACTACGGGCAGTACGGCTCTGTTGCTTCGCTTAAACATGGATGATGCATACTCTCGGTCATCGTTTACATTCAGCGAAATAAATTTAGAATCCATCAAAGTAGAAATCTTGGTGGACAAATCGACAATAAGTAATTCTTTGATATTGATATCGTCTAAAAATTTTTCCTGCTTATCGACAACATAAATAAAATTGATATTTTCTATTTCTCTTCCGAAACTGCGAATTGCACTCAATGCATCTTCCACGGTATCTGTTACCTGCACTTCGATATAATCCGGATTCATCAAACGCCCAACACTGTCTTCGGGATAACCCAATAAGGAGAGCGTTTCCATACGGTCGTCGTGGCTAAGATGCAAAACTAATTGCTTTACTACTTCCGGAGTCAGCTCACTCAACAGGGCAGTTCGGTCATCAAAATGCATGTTTTGAATGAGCGATGCAACCACATCGGGTGGAAGAGTGTGAATTAATCTTTTTTGAATTTTGACATCGAGAAATTTGATGGTTTTTACCGCTCGGTGTGGTTCGAGTAAGCCAATGATTTTTTCTGCTGAGCCCGGCTCTTCCTCAATATAATCCACAAAATCAGAGGTATTGAATTCGTTTAACAGTGAAATATCTTCAGCTAAAGCTTGTTCAATGCGTTGCCTTATTTCCGAATCATCGTCCATATAATAGTTTTTGATGCCTGTTGGCTAAATCAAAATAACAAAAATTCCGGTAAATTTCCAAAATTTGATATTCACTTGTTAATGACTGAACTTATTTGAGCGCAATAATTCATCAATCTTCATTTTCTTTTTAGTTTCGAGTTATATTCATTACT
>CAZPBT010000112.1:1261-9243 GCA_964584555.1 uncultured Chitinophagales bacterium | reverse complement strand
ATAAGGCTGTTTAGGGCTGTTTTTAGCTCGTTTTGGCTCGTTTTTATTGCATTTTTGTGAAATTTAAGCCCATCAAAATCTGCAACAAGATATATACCCAAAAAAATATACATCCCCTATTGCCATTTATGAAGCAAATACCTACCTTTAAATTACGGAATTTGCGGAAAATGGAGGTTTTTTCACGACTTGTCCCGCCTAGCGGGAAACTGACGGTAATGCCATCGAGACACCCAAAACGAAGAGTTTACTTGTCATACATACATTAATTTAGTAAATTCGTTGAGTGAAAAGAGTAAAAAATATAGCGCTTGATTTCGAGGTTGACAAACTGACTAACTCTATCGAAAATATAGTTACAGGCGACAGATTTGCAACCGAAATTTCGCTTATTACACTAAACGACCTGAAATCAATCACAAAAAAGAATAAATGGCAATTCGATTGGAAATTTGAATATAAACAACCTGAAAGAGATATTTACAAACTGACAATTGTTAACAATGAACTAATTATTCAAGGACTCATTAGTCTTGAAATAAAATCTGACCATGTTTATATGCACCTTGTTGAAAGTGCACCATTCAACAAAGGAAAAAATAAAATGTATGCAGGAGTACCAGGAAATTTGGTTGCATTTGCTTGTAAACTTTCTTTCCAAAGAGGACACGAAGGGAATATTTCCTTCTTTTCAAAGACTCAACTAATACAACATTACATTGACAGTTTAGGTGCAATGCATGTTGGAGGCAGAATTATGATTATCGACACAATTGCAGCATTAAAATTAATTGACAAATACTTTCCAAGATGAAAAATAAAATAAAAGAATTAGACGTAGATTTTATCGGTGGTCAAGACAAACCATTGACAAAAGAAGAAGCACAAGAGATTAGCAACTTTATTAAACAGTTGAAGGAAAAACGTTTAAAGAAGACAAAACATAAAACTGTAAAACTTGATAAACAACCAGTATGACAAAAGCAAGAACAGCTAACAGCAGTAGCCGTTCCACCCAAGGCAACAGTTGTACAGTCTCGTCCTGAAACAGGTTTACACATATATAACTCAACCTCTCCTCTACTTTAATCTGTTTATCTTTTTATTGTGTTTCGGTTCTCCGGTTTGCGGTGCTTTTATACTGCCTGCCATTTTCGTATCTTTGTCTTTCGTTTAAAATTTAAAATCTATCATTTATAATTTCAAAAATATGGAATTAGCTAAAAATATTAGTCCCGCCGAAATTGAGGAAAAGTGGTATGCGCACTGGATGGAAAAAAATTATTTTCATTCCGAACCGGATGAACGCGAGCCTTATACCATTGTCATTCCGCCACCCAATGTAACGGGTGTACTGCACATGGGACACATGCTCAACAACACCATTCAGGATGTATTGATACGCCGTGCCCGTATGCAGGGAAAAAATGCCTGCTGGGTGCCCGGCACCGACCATGCCTCTATTGCTACGGAAGCGAAAGTGGTGGCCATGCTTAAAGAAAAAGGTATTGATAAGAAACAACTGAGCAGAGATGAATTTTTGACTTATGCCTGGGAGTGGAAAGAAAAATACGGTGGCATCATTTTGAAACAGTTGGAAAAACTCGGTGCTTCCTGTGATTGGCAACGCACCAAATTCACGATGGATGCATCCCTGAGCGATGCCGTTACAGATGTATTTATTGACTTGTTCAACAAAGGCTATATCTACCGCGGAGTGCGCATGGTCAACTGGGATCCTAAAGGCCTAACAGCAGTATCTGACGAAGAAGTAATCCATAAAGAAGTCAACTCGAAACTGTTTTATATTCAATATGCAATTTGTGGTGATGACAGCATCGCTGACAGCCAACTGCCGACTGCCAACTTTGTTACCATTGCTACTACCCGCCCCGAAACTATATTGGGTGATACTGCTATCTGTGTTAATCCAAACGATGAACGCTATCAGCATCTGAAAGGCAAATTTGCTTTTGTTCCGCTTATTAATCGTAAAATACCGATCATATTTGATGAATATGTGGATATGGAATTCGGTACGGGTGCTTTGAAAGTAACACCTGCACATGACATCAATGACTATAATCTCGGCATCAAACATCAACTTGAAGTTATAGACATCCTGAACGATAATGGCACGTTAAATGAACGTGCTCAACTTTATATTAACGAAGACCGTTTTGCCGTGCGCAAAAAGATAGTTGCCGAGCTGGAAGAAAAAGGCTGTCTGGCAAAAGTAGAAGATATTAAAAATAAAGTGGGCTATTCTGAAAGAACAGATGCTGTTATAGAACCGAAACTCTCGATGCAGTGGTTTCTTAGAATGGAAGAACTTTCCAAACCTGCATTGAGTGCGGTTATGGAAGACAGCGTAAAACTGATTCCTGAAAAATTCAAAAATACGTATCGTCATTGGATGGAAAATGTACGCGACTGGTGCATTTCGCGGCAGTTGTGGTGGGGACACCGCATTCCGGCATGGTATGATGAAAAAGGCAATATCGCAGTAGCCAAAACAGAAGAAGAAGCCCGTATCAAATTGGGTATTCAAGATGCAACTACAACAATCAGACAAGATGAAGATGTGCTCGATACTTGGTTTTCTTCGTGGTTGTGGCCTATTTCTGTTTTCGATGGTTTTCAAGACAAAGACAATAAAGACATCAGCTACTACTACCCTACCAATGATTTAATTACAGCACCCGAAATCTTGTTTTTTTGGGTGGCACGTATGATAATTGCAGGTTATGAATATCGTGGCGAGAAGCCGTTTAAAAACGTATATCTCACCGGAATAGTACGCGATAAACAAGGCAGGAAAATGTCTAAATCACTGGGCAACTCACCTGATCCCTTAGATTTGATTGCATTGTATGGTGCTGATGGCGTACGTACAGGCATGTTGTTTTCTTCCCCTGCGGGAAATGATTTATTATTTGATGAAAAATTGTGCGAGCAGGGCAGAAATTTCTCCAATAAAATATGGAATGCATTGCGCCTAGTAAAAGGCTGGGAAATTGACGAAGTCAATCATTCATCATTCAACATTCAACATTCAACATTTTCCTCTTGGTTTGAAAACAAGCTGCAACAGGTAATAAAAACAACGGATGAATTGTATGCGCAATATCGTTTATCCGAAGTATTGACGACATTGTATTCCTTTATTTGGGATGATTTTTGTTCGTGGTATTTAGAGTTTGTAAAACCGCCTTTCGGCGAAAAAATCGACAAAGCCACTTACGAGCAAACAGTTTATTATTTTGAAACTCTAATGAAACTGATGCATCCGTTTATGCCGTTTATTTCTGAAGAAATATATCATCACTTAAATGAGAACAGAACGGATGATATTATTGTAGCAAAATATCCTGAAGCAAACGACATCAACCAACAAGCTATTTTAGACGGTGAGAAAGCGAAACAATTTATTTCGGCTGTACGCGATATCCGAAACAGAAATGGCATTTCACCTAAACAAACATTGGAAGTTTGGGTGCAAACTGAAGATACTTCGTTTTATCATGCCTTTGAAATTGCCCTTGTAAAATTAGCCAATAGTTCGCCTGTTCAGTTTACGGATAAGGAAATAGCAAATGCAGTAACTGTTTTATTGAATAAAGACAAACTGTATATCATCACCGGAATAGAAGTAAATAAAGACGATGAAAAACAAAAACTGGAAAAAGAAATGGAGTACTATAAAGGCTTTATCGCATCTATAGAGAAGAAACTGAGTAATGAAAAGTTTGTTCAAAATGCGAAGCCCGAAGTAGTAGAAAACGAACGTAAAAAAATAGCGGACGGTCTGGCTAAATTAAAAGCATTAGAAGACAGTCTGGCTAAACTATAAAAACAACAACAATGGCTGATAAAAAAAGATACACGATTACTGCCGCATTGCCTTATGCCAATGGTCCTTTGCATATTGGGCATTTGGCAGGTGCTTATATTGCTGCTGATATTTATGCTCGCTATTTACGACTCAAAGGGGAAGATGTCATTTTTGTGTGTGGCAGTGATGAACATGGCGCAGCAATTACTATCAAAGCAAAAAAAGAAAATAAAAAACCGAAAGAAATAATTGATGAATACCACAAAGTAATCAGAGATAGTTTTGAAAAATTCGGCATTGCTTTCGATATCTATCACCGTACATCTGAGCCTGTTCATTATGATACTTCACAGGAATTTTTCAGAATATTGAATGATAAAAATGAGTTTGATATTATTGAAAGTGAACAATATTATGACGAAGAAGCCAAGCAATTTTTAGCCGACCGATATATCACGGGAACTTGCCCAAAATGCGGCAATGAAAATGCCTACGGTGACCAGTGCGAAAAATGCGGTTCTTCTTTAAATCCGACGGACTTAATCCATCCGAAATCAACGCTAACAAACACCTCTCCTGTCTTGAAAAAAACAAAACACTGGTTTTTGAAATTGGATGAACAACAAGATGACATAAAAAAGTGGCTGGAAAAAACAGCGACTGAAAACAACTGGAAAGCGCATGTGGTGGGTCAATGTAAATCGTGGTTGAACGAGGGTTTGAAACCCAGAGCCATGACACGTGATTTGGATTGGGGCATTCCCGTTCCACCCGAATTAGAAGGCAGTGAAGGCAAAGTATTATACGTTTGGTTAGATGCACCCATAGGCTATATTTCTGCCAGCAAACAATTATTCAGAGAAATAGAAAGCGGAAAATTTGAATATGCTTATCCCGAAAATTTTGCGGAGAAAATAAAAAACAATAAAGCCGAAGACTGGAAAAAATACTGGCAGGATGATGAAACTACCCTGATACATTTTATAGGTAAAGACAATATCGTTTTTCATTGCATCACGTTTCCGGCAATATTACAAGCAACCGAACAGTATATTTTGCCCGACAATGTACCGGCAAATGAATTCATGAATTTAGAGGGAGATAAAATATCGACTTCGCGCAACTGGGCAGTTTGGCTGCATGAGTATTTACAAGACTTTCCGGGCAGAGAAGATGAACTGCGCTATGTACTTACCAGCAATATGCCCGAAAATAAAGACAGCGAATTTACATGGAAAGATTATCAGGACAGAGTGAATAATGAATTGGTAGCAGCTTATGGCAATTTCGTGAACCGTGTAGTTACACTCATACATAAATATTATGACGGCAAACTCGATGACAGTTTTCGCAAAACGATGCGCGATGATGATTCTATTTTGAGCAAAACAATTATAGAAACAGAACTTGCTATTGCCACATCTATCGAACAATTTCGTTTTAAAGATGCACTGAATGAGCTAATGGCATTTGCCCGCAGTGGAAACAAATTTTTAGCCGACACCGAGCCCTGGAAATTAATTAAAGAAAATCCTGAAAAAACAAAAGATATTTTAGCGTTAAGCCTTGATTGGGTATATGCATTGGCCGTATTTTCTCAACCTTTATTGCCAAAAACTGCTCATAAAATTTTCGACATGCTGAATGCCGATGTGCAAGATGCAAACCCGTTTAATTACCAACTGAAATCGGATAAAATAAATGAAACGAAACTGTTATTTCCAAAAGTAGATGATGAACAAATTGCTTTTCAAATAGAGAAATTGAATAAGATTAAAGAGTCAAGAATCAAGAGTCAAGAGCCAAGAGTCAAGAGCCAAGAAGAAACACAAAGTGAGGTTGCCAATACCACTTATACAGAACTGAAAGCACAAATTCAATTTGATGATTTTGCAAAAATGGATATCCGCACGGGTGTCATTTTAGAAGCGGAAAAAGTGCCTAAAGCCGATAAATTATTAAAACTGCTTGTTGATATCGGTATCGAGCAACGCACGATAGTATCTGGTATTGCTGAGCATTTTGCACCTGAAAATATCATCGGACAAAAAGTTTCGGTATTAGTTAATTTAGCACCTCGCAAATTGAGAGGCATAGAAAGCAATGGCATGATTTTGATGGCAGAAGATGAAAATGGCAAATTATATTTCGTACAGGCTGATATCAAGGCAGGATTTGGCATACGCTAGTTTTTTAATACCGCTCCTCTATTTTCTATAGCTTTTTTAATGGCATCAAAACGCTTGCTTCTTTTATTGAGCAATATCGGTATCATACGTGTATCTAACGGCACTTTATGCTCGTATTTATAGAAAAATTTATCTAATGAATTTTCAGGTTCTGCTTCTTTGACATATTGCATTGTATTGACCGGAATGGAATATCCGACAAATTTATTTTCGGGATAATCTAAAATCTGTTCTTTTAAAAACAACATGTCCGCATCGGAATTAAACATATTTTCGAGTGTCATTTCTTCTTTTACTTTGCTGTGTTTGCCATTTGCAAAGTATATCTTCCAGTCGGTATTCCATCCTAAGAAATTATCGTAATAAACGATTGCACTGCCATCGTGTATTTCTGCCAAATCGGTCGACAAATAATACATATTCTGATTATGCGATTGCAAAGCTTTGCCAAATGAATGAAATGACTGCTTAAACCCATAAAAAAACACGAAAATAAAGGCAAAAAACCCCATAGAAATGGAACGAAAATCTCTCAAAAACAACAATATCAAAAGTGATAATCCCAAATAAAGCGAGTAAAAATTTTTGTACCCCAAATTTTCATCTTGCGATATCGTCAGATTGTAAAGCATCGGAAAAAGTATCATGGCATAAAACAATGCATAGTATTTATGATTCAGTTTTTTGCGTTGTTTTACAAAATAAAATAAAATACCCAACACCAATGGCAAAATAAAATAACGCACATAGTGTTTCAATACATTCCATGCTTCAACATCAAATATCCAATATTTTCGGTCGCTTTCTAACTGATGATGATACCAATCGAAAGGCAAAACTTTCCCGAAATAGGCAAAACGGTAAAAATAATAGAGCCCGAGCGGTATCATAAAAAACAAGACAGTTTCACTTATCCGGCGGCTCCAAAATCGCTTTCTGTCTCGTTCTTTATATTGTTTGATATCCCAATAGCTGGCAACAAGGAGCGGTAAAACGAGGAGAATATTTTGCACTTGTGCAATAATGGCAATAGTTCCCCAAACCATGATACCGAAATAACGATGTTTCCAGAAGGCATGTATAACGAAAAGCCAAAGCATACCGCTGAATAATATTTCATCACCGAGTACACCCGTCCAAACTTGGAAAGATAAAAATACAAAGCCCACTAAAAGCAATTGTATAGAAGAAAATCTTGAATCTACGGTGCGCTGCATCAGCCATACGGTAAGCAATACACTGATTCCGTTTATCCAAAGGGCAGCTTTAACGGCAGTCAATTTCAGAAAATGCATACCTACCCACATCAAACTGATAAAAAGAAAATTGTTACTGTCGTCAAAGCGGATATCTGAATGTTTGTCAAAACACCAGATTTTAAGCCGCTCTATATTTTCAGGATAAATAAAATTAGGTGTGGAGCAATCTGCGGGCAAAGTATATACAGGAAGTAGTTTGAAAAAAAACCACAACAGCGGAATGCAGATAAGAAAAGTAAATTGAAACTTTCTCGAAATCATTTCATAAATTTAGGGTATAAATTTTAAAATATGAGTATTCAGGAAAAATTTGAACAAGCACAAAAAGAGGTAAAAACATTAACCAAACGTCCGAGTGATATGCAACTGCTCGATTTATATGCATTTTTCAAACAAGCCACTGAAGGCGATAATGATACAGATAAGCCGGGTATGTTTGATATCAAAGGTAAATTCAAATGGGATGCATGGAAAAATAAAGCCGGCATGAGCAGCAATGAAGCCATGCAAAGCTATATCGATTTGGTGGATGAGCTACTGCAATCACACAAATAAATAAGCAAATTTGGAAATTTGAAAATGAGAAAATTTGATAATTAGCTAATTTGCTAATTGAACAATCAACTAATTTTTAGTAGGAAAAAGTGGAATTCAAACATTTATCCCTTTTCTTAAATATTCCTTTGTTGTTGATCGGGT
>CAZPBT010000112.1:0-1161 GCA_964584555.1 uncultured Chitinophagales bacterium | reverse complement strand
GTGGAATTCAAACATTTATCCCTTTTCTTAAATATTCCTTTGTTGTTGATCGGGTTTTTCTTGCTCAACAGAGGGGCGGGTATGCTCATTGATGGCAGTACTTCTATTTTGCGCAAAATATCAGTACCCGAAACAGCCATCAATTTCACGGCAATTGCTTTTGGCACTTCCCTGCCCAAATTATTTACCGTATTGCTGTCTGCTTACAACGGCTACTCGGATTTAGTAATCGGCACTATTCTGGGCAGTTGCATAATTAATTTAGTTGGCGTACTTGCCATTGTAGGACTAACCCGTCCCATACGCACACATCTTACTACGGCTACTATTGGTATTGCTACACTATTATTTAGTACAGTGTTGTTTTATTTGTTGGCCAATGATGTTTTGATTTCTAACCGTTCAGGGATAAATTTTTCTCGTACTGACGGATATATTCTATTAGCGGGTTTTGTGTTGTTTATGACGTATGGCTATTTCAATATTAAAAGACATCACACCATTTGGTTTACAGATGAACAGCCGGAACAACATTATTATCCGGTTTGGTTTGCCATTATTTTAATATTAGTGGGCATCTTAGGGTTGGTTGCCGGAGGAGTTTTATGCGTCAATAATCTGATAGATATCTCTCAAAAATATCAAATCTCGCAGAAGTTTTTGGGGCAAGGTATTTTATCTGTCGGGGGCTCTTTCGTCATGCTTTATTGGATTATTTCTACAAAATCGCATTCATCCAAATTTGAACTCAGCAACCTGATTGGCTTGGATATGCTGAATTTATTGGGCATGACGGGTGCCGCTGCGCTCATTATGCCTTTTGCTTATAATAAAGTATTTAATTTCGATGTACTCTTGTTCTTGTGCATTACCATTTTGCTCTTACTCTTATTGTGGATTGGGAAAAAACTAACGATTACTAAAGCAAAAGCTAAATTATTATTGGTAGTACTGTTGCTCTATTTAGTGTATTTATTTTTGTAATTACGCCAAAAATAAATCGGAAATAATTTTATCGGATAATAATTTTCCTTCCGTAGTTAATCTATAATTGTGCTGAGCAACTTGAACTAAATTTCTTTGTACATAAGTTTGAATAATATCCAAAAAATGTGTGGTCATCCTATTGCCAAAACGGTCTTGCAAGTCTATTGTAGAAAC
>CAZPBT010000111.1:5464-9300 GCA_964584555.1 uncultured Chitinophagales bacterium | reverse complement strand
GGATTACCCCATTGACTTATCCGTCAACATTCCTAATGCGTAATCTGGGTTAAAAAAAACTAAATGCTTAAACTGTAGTTTTCGCTGTTTATAGAAATGCTAATTAAAATTATTTTCATTTAGATTGTTTTCATTCTCAATTGTTATTTGGATGAGAAAGTTTAATGTTAAGATTGTTGATTTGAATTTTTGTGAAGCATATTACCCAAGTTCAAGTGTTAAATGCAATTTTTTGGGGGCATAAAATAACATTTTAAAAAAAAGTTATATTTACTAATGCTTATTTTTTTCCAAGAAGAATTTAAAATCAACACCCATCTCGGGACCAAATAGAAAATTATTATTGTATTGCAAGCCAATGACTTCTGTTTTTAAAGGAAATTGTTTCCAAAGTACTTCTGATTTGTGTTCTACAGTTATGAGCTTGTCTTTATATTGCAACACTATGGCATACTTACTTTTGCTAGAAAATGGGTTAAACGTCCGCATTTGTTTTACTACTTGAGCAGTTACTGCATCACCCTTTAAAAAACATTGAATTCTGTTTTGATAAGCATTGTTTGACTTCTTGTACATATAGAAGCCTACCATGAATAAAATACAAATTATAACATAAGGGAATAATAGGCGAACTTTAAGCAGAGCAATTATAAAGAAAAACAGAGCACCCACCATAAATAAATAACTAAAAAAATTATAGCCTTGTAAGCCTTCATTTAAATTCAGATTAAGCGTGGTGATATCTCTACCCGGATTCTTTTCTATATAAACCCAATCAAACATAATAGTTGTAATTTAATAAATAAGAGTATCTAAAGATAACAATTTTTATTGCTAATAGCGTATAATAGTTACATTTCCAGATATTGCTTTTTAATCTTAATTTGTATATTATGATGATTTAATTTTATAAGACATATTCTTTTTAGTGTAGTCAGATGTTTCCGTGCCGTCAGATGTTTCCATCTGACGGAATTATACTGTCCAGTGCCTTCAGATGTTTCCATCTTCGTGGTTTATAGAAATGCTGATAAATTTATATCCATACGATATAATCCATTTGTCAACTGACTATGCTATAATCCGGTAATAATGCTATCCATTTGAAATTTGCCATTTAAAATATCTACAACATATCCATTGTTTATATCAAATATATTCCCATTGTGTTGTAATACTGAATCAACTAAAACAGAATCATATCTTAATCTTGCCCTTAACCAATAATATTGATATGAGCTTGCTTTTTGTTTTCTGAATACAAAATAGCGGTCTGTGTCTAATGGTAAATTCAATGTAGGATGAGTTAGTGTATTTAATTCTGCTCTAAACATTGCTCTTTCAAAACCATTGCCAGTCCCAAAATCTACTGCAGGCTTCCAGTAATGCCCTGAATCTAATCTCACCAAATTGGTTCCGTACGGAAGATCTTCCATTTGAACAGAAGCTAAATTGTTAGTTAAGTATTCAAAATTTGAACCATTAGACGAGTTATATGAAATACCAAAAATAATTGTTCCATATCCTGATCCATATTCATATACAATACCAAATATCAAACTATCATTGTCAATGATTAGTATATTGGAATCACCATTGCCAAGTGGAGTATTGGGACTTCTTATATCAACATTACTGTTAATGTCAACATTAAAAGTTGTAACAGGCACTGGATTTCCGCCAGTAGGAACACAGCCATATCCGATTATGAGTACAAGAATTAATATACTTGTAGTCTTTACTAAGAAACTATTTTTTTGCATATAGATTATTTTTCAATGAAGATACTATATGTGTTTAAAATCAATAAATACAAATTATAGCATTTGTAGTAGTTCAACGTAAATCAATTTGTATCAAATCATTGATTGTTAATTATTTACAGTAAATTTTGTTTATTTTAAGAATAATTCAATAATTTTTTTTCCGTGTCGTCAGATGTTTCCGTTTTCCGTCAGATGTTTCCATCTGACGGAAGTACACTGTTTCCACAGTCAGGTTTTCCGGCCAGACACCACTGAAACATACGACCCATATCATAAAATATGTTCATCTTTTTTCTTAACTTACAAGAAAATTATAAAGTATGAACGGTGGGGAAATCATTGCTCATTTACTCAAAAAGTATGATGTAGAGTATATGTTCACGCTATGCGGAGGACATATATCGCCTATTTTTGTAGGAGCTAAAAATATCGGGATAAATGTAATAGATACCCGACACGAAGCCAACGCTGTATTTGCTGCGGATGCGTATGCTCGGCTTACCGGTAAAATGGGCGTGGCTGCCGTTACCGCAGGTCCTGGCGTAACGAATACTATTACGGCTATCAAAAATGCGCAAATGGCACAATCGCCTGTTTTGTTATTGGGTGGTGCTGCTGCTACAGTACTCAAAGGCAGAGGCTCTTTGCAAGATATAGAACAACTTGCCGTAATGCAATCAATAACTAAATACTGTACTTCAGTACGTAAGGTCAAAGATTTTGTTCCGGTAATCAATACTGCGATACAAATTGCAATGGAAGGCGTGCCGGGTCCGGTATTTGTAGAATGTCCTATTGATTTGTTGTATGATGAAGAGCTGGTGAAAAGCTGGTATCTCGCTTCGGGAAATAAAAAAGCTTCGCTCACCGAACAGGCTATTCAATGGTATTTAAAAAGACATGTCGATTCCATCTTTGACGGCACGAATAATATTCGCATTAAAGAAGAAAAAATTTTGCCTGCCAAAGACAATCATACCGAGGCTCATGTGCGAATTGTAAAAGCTGCAATTGCGAAATCGGAAAGACCACTGCTGCTGGTGGGCAGCGGAAGTTTGCATAATGCACAATATGCTCATGAACTGGCTGATGCTGTAAATAAGTTGGGTGTCCCAGCGTATTTGTCAGGCATGGCACGCGGCTTATTAGGTAAGGTCAACAAACTACAACAGCGACACAACCGGAGAAATGCGCTCAAACAAGCCGATTTGATAATTTTGGCAGGTGTACCCAATGATTTTAGATTGGATTATGGAAGGCATCTTTCTTCTAAAGCCAAAACTGTTTTTATTAACGCCTCCAAAACAGACTTATTTAAAAATAAGTCGCCTGATATTGCTGTGAATTCAAATCCTGCTTTATTCTTAAGTGATTTAGCTAAAAAATTTCAACCTAAAACTGATTGGAGGGAGTGGTTTGCCGTATTAGAAAAAAGTGATGCCGAGAAAGAAGTCAGTATAGCCAACCAGGCTAAAGAAAAAGGCGAATATATCAACCCTGTAGAGTTGTTTAAAACATTAGATTCGCTGTTACCTGATAATACGACTTTAGTGGCAGATGGTGGCGATTTTGTAGCAACGGCATCTTATATTCTTAAACCCAGACATACTTTATCTTGGTTAGACCCCGGCGTTTTTGGCACCTTGGGTGTGGGTGGAGGTTTTGCTTTAGGTGCGAAAATTGTAAACAAAGAGGATGAAGTTTGGGTGATTTATGGTGATGGTTCGAGTGCATTTTCAATTGCAGAAATTGACACAATGGTAAGACACAATTTACCGGCAATTATTCTTATCGGAAATGATGCATCATGGGCGCAGATAGCACGCGATCAAGTCGATATTTTGAAAAGCGACGTGGCAACGGTTCTGTCCTATTCTTCTTATGAGAAAATTGGAGAAGCATTTGGTGCGAGTGGAAAAACGGTTCGAAACATGGAAGAGTTTACAGCCGCCGTGAAAGAAGCGCAGGCTTGTGTGAAAAATGGAAAACCGTATGTGATTAATGCCTTGCTGAATAAATCAGATTTCAGAAAAGGTTCGATAAGTATGTAGTTAGTCATAAGTAGTAAGT
>CAZPBT010000111.1:0-5364 GCA_964584555.1 uncultured Chitinophagales bacterium | reverse complement strand
TTCATCATTCATCATTCATCATTCATTGTTTATCTTTCATACTTAATCATCAAATTTCCACATTATCACATTATCACATTATCAAATTCATCCCATGGTTTCCGGAAAATTAAAAAAAGAAGATTGCTTGCTCCTGGTTATCGATATTCAGGAAAGACTAATGCCTGTTATTTTTCAGCAGGAACAAGTAATACGCAATACGAATATTTTGTTGAAAGGCATGCAAATAGTAGGCGTTCCAGTTCTTGTAACAGAACAATATCCCAAAGGATTGGGCAATACCTGTAAGGAAATTGAATTACCTGAAGGACAAACTGTCTTGGAAAAAATTACATTTAGTTGTACCGCAACCGGAATAATAAATGAGAAAATTCAAGATAAAAAACAAATTATATTGCTTGGTGTTGAAGCGCATATTTGTGTTTTGAAAACAGCTTTGGATTTAATTGAACTGGGACATGAAGTACATGTAGTGGCTGATGCCGTTTCATCGCGAACAACTGAAAATAAATTGTATGCTTTGCAACGTATGAGACAATCGAATGTATTTGTGGAAACTACAGAAATGGTATTATTTCAATTATTAGACCAAGCCGGAACAGAAGAATTTAAAGCAATCAGTAAATTGATAAAATAATTAGGCAATGTGCAAATGTGGTAAATGTGTAAATGAGTAAATGAGTAAATGAGTAAATTTTAAAATAAGCAATAAAAATATAATATATATATTAATATTAAACATCAATCATCAATCATCAATCATCAATCATCAATCATTCATCATTCATCATTCAAAATTTAAAATTCATCATTCAAAATTTAAAATTCAACATTCAAAATTTAAAATTCATCATTCATCATTCAAAATTCATCATTCATCATTCAACATTTAAAATTTATCATTCAACATTCATCATTCAACATTACCCCATGACTCGATTATTTGACTACCTCATAGAAAATAAAAACCAACTGCCCGAACAGAAATTCCTGAGTTATAAATCAGCTAAAACAGGGAACTGGGAGAGCTATACATTTTTGGAAACATACAAGACAGTATTAAAGACGGCACAGCTATTATTGGATTTGGGAGTAAAACCCAAAGATAATATCGCCCTGATAGCAACTAACTGTCCGGAATGGAATTTTGTGGATATGGCGGTGCAAATGATAGATGCTGTTTGTGTGCCCATGTACCCTACCATTAGTTCATCCGACTATGCCTATATTTTTAATGATGCTGAAATTAAAATTGCCTTTGTCGGCAACGAATCTATTTATAAACGTGTAGAAGCGGTTAGTGGTCAATTGCCTTTGCTGCGCAAAATCATTTCATTTGACAAAATAAAAGCAACAGATAAGTATTTTTCTTTGCTTAAAGGGATTAAGCCTGATGAAAAGAAAATTAATCAAATTGCAGACACCGTATCCGAAAATGATTTGGCCACCATCATCTATACTTCCGGCACTACGGGAAACCCAAAAGGGGTGATGCTGACTCATCGCAATATTATGAGCAATCTTGAAGCGGTACAACAAGACTTGCCATTGGTAGAAGGTAAGCGTTCGCTGAGTTTTTTACCGTTATGCCACAGTTTTGAACGCACCGTTTTTTATGCTTATTTGGCTAATAAAATTCATATCCACTATGCAGAAAGTTTAGAGAAAATTGCAGACAACCTGAAAGAAGTTAAGCCCTATTGTTTTACCACAGTGCCACGCTTGTTGGAAAAAGTGTATGACAAAATCCTGGATAAAGCCAAGGATTTAGATACCGTGAAAAAAATGCTTTTTGACTGGTCATTGAAACTGGGAAATGAATATGAATATGGTCGAGATAAAAAAGAATTAGGATATGGCTTACAGCTTATTTTAGCAAGAGCTTTCGTGTTTACAAAATGGCGAGAAGCATTAGGAGGCGAGTTGGAGTTTATCATTACCGGAGCTGCACCCATACAACCAAGATTAATAAAAATTTTTACTGCTGCCGGGATAAATGTTTTAGAAGGATATGGGCTGACAGAAACTTCCCCCGTTCTGGCATTCAATCGAATCCCGTTTGATGACAGAAAAATTGGTACAGTGGGTATGCCAGTTCGTGGTGTTACGATACAACTGGCTGATGACGGTGAAATTCTGGCAAAGGGTCCGAATATTATGAAAGGCTATTACAACCGTCAGGATTTGACGGATGAAGTAATAGATAAAAACGGATGGTTTCATACAGGCGATATAGGTGAGTGGGTGGATAACAAATTTTTGAAAATCACGGATAGAAAAAAAGAATTGTTTAAAACATCCGGAGGAAAATATATTGCACCGCAAGTGATAGAAAACAAGATGAAAGAATCGAAATACATTGAACAAATTATGGTAACCGGCGAGTACCAAAAATTTATTTCAGCATTAATCATCCCAAATTTTATTTACTTGCATGAATATGCACAGACACATCACTTGGAATTTAAAGACAATAAAGGATTGATAAGTCATCCCGAAATCAATAGATTGATTGAAAAGGAAATTGAAAACTTGAATGCCAACTTTGGCAAATGGGAACAAATCAAAAAGTTTACGTTGCTAAGCAACGAATGGACCAGCGACAGTGGCGAACTGACGCCAACGATGAAAGTAAAACGCAAAGTGATTAGCGAAAAATATAAAAAGGAAATTGAAGCAATGTACGCCGAATAACTATTGACGTTTTAATAACTGTCCGAATATTTTTTGTTTTCCCAAGTCTTCATGAAAGCCAACCTGTCCGTTGTTAGAATAAGCTTCTGTACCGTTTATAAAAACATGCTTAACTACTTTGCCACTGCGTTTTACCAGGCGATATGCTCCATTTAGCAAAGGATGATAATCTTCCACTACATCAGAATTGACATCCGATTGTAACTTGGCCGGATCAATGATGACTAAATCAGCGCGCTTTCCTTTTGAAATATCACCGGCATCAATTTTAATAAAATCGGCTGTTTCTTTGGTGATGCGGTGTATGGCTTTTTCTATGGGTAAAATGTCGGGATGTTTTTGAGCCGTTTTCAATAATTGCAGACAGCCGTCATGAAACGCCATGTTTACATTATGCGCTCCGCTGTCGTTGAAGCCCGGCATACAATATTTATACGACAACAACTCCAACCGAACCTCTTCTCTGTGATTGGATGTTTCACATTTCCAACGCAATTTAGTATCGTATTCTGCCATTAAATCCATAAAATGATTGACAGGATCGGCATTGGCTTCTACTGCTATTTGTTTAAAATTTTTACCAATTTGATTTTTATCCGGCGAATTGACTACCCACATTTCTTTTAATGCCCGTGGAAAAACAGATGCTGCTTTATGATTCCACTCTTTTACAAATTGTTCACGGAATTTTGAATCTTTAAATAATTTTTTGCGTTCATTTTCATCAGCAGAAATTGCCATAATCATAGAAGGAAATTCTTCAAACAATGGTGTAATCGGTCCATCGCCATAATTCATAAACGGCTCTGCCAAAGTTTGAAACATCATTTTACCTCCTAAAATATCATTGCCAATAAAGCCCAGAACTTTCAGCAATTTATAAATGCGCTCATTTGATTTTAAATCTAATGCGGCCACAATAGATGTTTTCAAACTCTTCTTGAAAAAACCACCCTGGCTCAGACGCATAATAGTTACAAAAGATGTTTTGTCAACTGCATTGGGTGTAATTTGTAAAACGCTGTCGGTATTTCGGAGAATGTCTGCCAGAAAAAAATATTCAGATTTTGCAGCCCGTTGAGAAGGAACCGAAATGCCCAAATATTTTTTATCATAAACACCCGCCCATCGATGAAACGGAAGCATATCAATCGACAATCCAAGATATCCAACAGCTAATGCTGCTTCTAAGCGTTTTTGCATTTGTTCCAGTTCTTGTTCATTCGCTTTAGGCTCAAGAAATGCCCGCTCTAAGCCCATCGCATCAATGCGCAAGTTGGAATGACCTAAAAATGTGGCTATATTGGGACCAAGCGGTAGTGTTTCCAAGTGTTCGTAATATTCTTTAACATTCGTCCATTTGATATTGCCGATTATCCAGTCGCTCAGTATTTTTGCCGGAATATTTTCTACGCGGGCAAATAAATCCACGATTTCTTTATCTTTTCCAAGTGCAGCTGAAAGTGAGCAATTGCCAAACACGACCGTCGTTACGCCATGTCGCACAGATTCATCTAATGAAGGCATCACTTCCACTTCTGCATCATAGTGGGTATGCAGGTCTATAAATCCCGGTGTAATCCAATGTCCCGTGGCATCAATTTCTTTTGCATGTTCAATGAAAGGAGCTTTATCTAAAACATCAGCTATGGTATTGTCTTTTATGATAATGTCTTTTATAACACCTTTGTTACCCAATCCGTCAAAATAAATTCCGTTGCGTATGATTGTAGTTTGCATAGTTCAATTTTTATTATCCCTGACAAGATACGCAAAGTATAAAAAAGAAAAAAGCGAGGGATTCGTCTCGCTTTTTTTTATAAAATTGTTTTCAGGCTAAAGGCTATTTAAAGTTTTGTCCTTTGTTTTTATTGTATATGCCTTCATTATTGTCAACATGTTGTTTGCCATATTGATGATTCTGTGAATTGCCATTGTACTGACCATGGAATTCTCCTTTCTTTTTGTGGTGGCCACCGTGATGATAAGCATCTTTTTTTGCTTGTCCGGAACAGCCTTTTTTGTTTTGACAGTTTTCCGGTTTTTCTTTTTCCGGCATGTTGCCTTGAGGTGGTTTTGCAAATACAGCTAATGTACTGAAGCAGATTGCCATTAATAATAATTTTTTAGTTTGCATGATAAATTGTTTTCCATAGTCTATGAAAATAACATGCCAATTCTTTAAAATATACCTGAACTCTTGATAAACTAACATTTTTTTAGAATTACAAATTTGCATGCCTATTTCTATGCATCTGGCTGAACTCAGATTGCTAAATGCAGCTGAGTTTATAAAAAATGCAAATAAGAAAGTAATGTTCGTTATTGCTATTATTTACACATGAAATAAAATTTTAATATTGTTTATTCTGTTAAATAATTGAATATTAAATTGTTATGTGGTTTTTATTAGATTTTAAACTAATTTTATTAAAATAGTAAATTTTGGTATATTTTGATGTAGGTCAAATCCGAAAAACGACTGAATATTACCGTTTACTAAGTAAAATGAACCACTTACTAAGTCATCTGATAGAAAACAAAATAAAATTATACTTTTAAAGCATCATTAGGGGAGACAATTCAGCATCCTAAAGTCTTTTGACATAAACACCCAAATAGCTGCTTCAAAAACAGCTTAAGCTAAAACCAAAAACTATATTACTATGA
>CAZPBT010000110.1:0-9459 GCA_964584555.1 uncultured Chitinophagales bacterium | reverse complement strand
CAATCCCCAAAGATTTACGAAATAATGTAAGGGGAAATCTTCAACGGCATAAAGAAAGGGGAGTGTGTTTTTAAGTGTACGGTCAATTTCAAAATTGCGGATATAGCTGTATGACGTAGAATACATAGGTGATTTTTCTTCAATAAACCCATATAAATAGGTAGGATATTCGTTTTTGTCAAGACCCAACTGTTCATATGCTAATTGTAAGTAATAAAGCAAATCCTCCTTAGCTTTAATACTAAAACGATTATAATAATAATTGTGGCTGTCTCTCTTATGACAAATGACCAAATCTTCACCATAAACATAAGCGGCCAAATAACTTTTGTAGGAAATTCTGTGATTATAAAAACGTAATAATCCTGAATCACCACAATAAAATTCTGCATTTACCACTTGATTATCCAAAAACCGAATCAGTTCGTCATCCAATTGATAATAAACAAAGAAATTGTCTTCAATTTTATCTTTAAAAATACTGGTGTCCGGCTTTATGTTATAACCCAACATTTCAAATACTTCGGCAGGTTTTTCAGATTTTTCAGGTAAAACGGTGAATATTTCAGCAAAAATGGCCACTTTACTAACTTTAAATGGCAAATGCAGTATTTCCTGATTTTGCGTAAACCACATTTTTAGTTCACTCAACACTATTTCGTTAGTCGGGTTGGTAAAACTATATTTTTCAAAGTCAATTATCTGATTATTTTCAGTATTTAATATCAAATAGCTGAAACAATGCGGATGAAGATGCAAGCATAGTTCGAGTTGCGTTGATCGTTTGAGAATGTCAATATTTGGCTTGATAAAATAAAGTTTTAGCAAAAATAAGGAATTCGTTACAATTTGTGGAATTAGTATATTTACACATTAGTAAAAATTATGCAAGCAGATTTTGGTAAAGGAAATGGCTTATTGCCCGCAATTGTACAAGATGATGCTACAGGAAAAGTGCTCATGCTTGGCTTTATGAATGAAGAAGCCCTTAAAATGACGAATGAAAGCGGTAAGGTTACATTTTTCAGCAGGTCTAAAAACCGTTTGTGGACTAAAGGTGAATCCAGCGGCAATTATTTGGCTGTAAAGTCGGTATTTTTGGATTGTGATAAAGATACATTTCTGATAAAAGCTATTCCGTCAGGCCCGGTATGCCATATCGGTAGTGATACCTGCTGGGGAGAGCAAAATGAATACGATTTTTCGTTCTTACATCAACTTGCTGCTGTCATTCACGATAGAAAGAATCATCCGGTTGAGGGCTCCTATACAAATTTACTTTTTAATAAGGGAATCAATAAGATAGCACAAAAAGTGGGAGAGGAGGCTGTTGAAGTAATTATTGAAGCAAAAGATGATAACGAACAGTTATTCATTCAAGAATGTGCAGATTTATTGTTTCATTTTCTTGTTTTGCTCGAAGCTAAAAGTACACCCTTAAATACGGTATTGGCTGAATTAGAAAAACGTCATAACACTAAATAAGCCTTTTCGATTTTAAAAAAATAAACACTACTAAATTCTAACCCATGTTACTAATAGCAGACAGTGGTTCTACAAAAGCCGATTGGATATTAACTGATGGAAGAACTAAATTAATGGAATTTAATACCTTAGGCATTAACCCAACCTTCCATGATAAGCCATTCATAATTGGAGAACTGCTGAAACAGAAAGAAATTAATGGTTATTTTGATAAAGTTAAGATTATCAGGTTTTTTGGAGCAGGATGTTCAAGTGATAATAGAAATAATAAGGTAAAAGAAGCATTACAAGAAGTGTTTCCAAATGCAGCAATTTATGTGGATCATGACATGTTGGGAGCAGCAATTGCCGCCTGTGGAAACAAAGAAGGATTGGTCTGTATTTTAGGCACCGGCAGCAATATTGCATACTGGTCGGGTATTGAACTGGCAGAAACCAGACATGGTATGGGTTATATTTTGGGAGACGAAGCGAGCGGAAGTTATTTCGGCAAGAAGTTGATTACCTCTTTTTTATACCAAACTATGCCGGAAGAATTGCGTATTTCATTTTTCAGGGAATTTAATACTGATAAAGAAGATGTAATAGAAAATGTGTATCACAAGCCAAATGCTAATGTATTTTTGGCTAAACATGCCCGTTTTTTGTCAATGTATGCCGGGCATCCCTATGTTTTACAACTTATTTCCAACGGGTTTCAGGAGTTTTTTGATACAAATATAGCAGCCTGGCCACAGTATAAAAGCTGTCCTGTGCATTTTATAGGCTCAATTGCATTTCATTTTCGCAATATATTAGCACAATCAGCTAATATGAATAACTACAATATTGGTAAAATTATTGTAAAGCCTGTAGACGAATTGTTTGATTATTATATTGATAATCAGTGATTTACTATTTATTTTGATTTAAGTAAACTATTAAAATCTGTTAATTTTTTTGGATTTCTTGTTAATTTGAAACTATTGGAATGCTGTTTGCGTTTAATATGTAAACAAAATAAACAAAGCAATGAGCATTTTCAGAGTAATTTTAAGCGTATTGTTTCCTCCATTATCCGTTTTGGACAAAGGATTGGGAAGCATCCTTATCGTTTTCGTATTAACTTTGATTGGTTGGGTACCGGGTGTGATAGCTGCCTTGGTCATTCTCAACAATCCAAAATATAATAGCATACAAGCTGTGAGAGCTTGATTTTTCATAAGGGGTTTTTATGTAAATTCCCATCCGCAAGGATGGGAATTTCATTTTTAAGAAAAGCTTTAACAATATTGTTTTAAACTGCTAAAAATTATACATTTGCATCGTTATACTTAAATTTGAACAAGAAATAAAAAGATGGCAAAGATTGATGACAAATGGGATAGAATTTTTAAAAAAATCCACATGATTTTAGATAAAAATGCTAAACTCGAAGAACAAGTACTTGCTTTTCAGCAAAAAATTAATAACTTAGAGCAGAAAATAATTGAACAAAACAAAGAAAAAGAAAATTTAAACGAACAAATAAAATTGGTAAAAACAACAAAGGAAGTGTATTTATCAGAAAATGAGCGAGCAGCGACCAAACAGAAACTGAAAGATTTTATGACAGAGATTGATGATTGTTTGGCTAAACTAGTACAGTAACTTAAACGATACATGGCAGAGCACTTAAATATAAACCTTTTAATTGCAGGACGACCTTACAAACTGAAAGTTGCACAAGATGAGGAAGGATATGTACGTCAGGCGGCAAAAGAAATAAATGATAAAATTGCCGAATATCAAAAAACGCTGCTTACTCGCGACCGACAAGACTTTTTATCCATGATTGCATTACAAGCCACTACGGATGTATTGCAAAATAAAAATAAAGCTACCAACGCCAATATTGACACAAAATTGGATGAGTTGGAAATCATACTGGATAAAGCCCTTGGCTTAACGCTTTTCTGATACAATTTCCATAAGTGTTTATAAGTACAGTTTCGAGCTGTTGTTTTTTACCCATAATTTGGTAAACTATTTTAATCACTATATAAATTACACAGTTTATGGATCCTATACTATTAAGCATTATATCAGGAGTTGTTGCATTGGTAATTGGTTTTATTATTGGAAAAATGATAAGCAAAGCAAATGTTGACAAACAAATAGCAGAAGCAAAGCTCATCGAAGAACGTGCAAAATCGATAGAACAAAAAGCAAATGACCTTCAGGAAAAAGCCAAAGCAGAAGCAGACTTAGTCAAAAAAGAGGCTCAATCTACAGCAGAATCTATCAAAAAAGATAAAATGATGGAGGCTAAAGAGCATTTTCTGAAATTAAAAGAAGAGCACAATAAAGAAATTGACCTGAAAAACAAGAAAATCAGCGAGTCTGAAAGCAAGTTGAAACAAACAGAGCAATCGCTAAAAGACAGAATGGCTAACGTAGGTAAGCAAGAAAAAGAAAATGAAGAGATAAAAGCCGACTTAAATAAGCAATTAGAAATAGCGCAAAATAAACGCACTGAACTTGAAAAGGCACAATCTGAGCATATTGCCAAATTAGAGCAAGTTGCCAAACTTAGTGCTGATGAAGCAAAGGCACAATTAGTAGAACAGTTGAAAGGCAAAGCACAAACGGAAGCTCTGGCATATGTGAAGAATGCTATAGACGAAGCTAAATTAAAAGCCGGAAAAGAAGCAAAGAAAATTGTTATCCAAACTATACAACGTACTGCAGCAGAGAGCGCTATTGAAAACACAGTATCTGTGTTTAATTTGTCGAGTGATGAACAAAAAGGTCAAATAATAGGTCGCGAAGGACGTAATATCAGAGCTTTGGAAGCAGCAACCGGCGTCGAAATTATCGTAGATGATACTCCTGAAGCCATTATTATTTCGGGTTATGATGCATATAAACGGGAAATTGCACGTCTTTCTTTGCAAAGACTTGTAACTGATGGACGTATCCACCCGGCAAGAATAGAAGAAGTTGTTGCTAAAACTGAAAAACAACTTGAACAGCAAATCATGGAAATAGGTGAGCGCACAGTTATTGACTTAGGCGTTCATGGCTTGCATCCGGAGTTGATTCGTTTGGTAGGAAAAATGCGCTTCCGATCTTCATATGGACAAAACTTATTACAACACTCGCGCGAGGTTGCTAATTTATGTGCTATTATGGCCAGCGAACTGGGATTAAATGCTAAAATGGCCAAACGTGCCGGATTATTACATGATATAGGTAAAGTATCTGATGAAAATCCGGAACTTTCTCATGCACTTTTAGGGGCTAAACTTTGTGAAAAATATGGTGAACAAGCAGCCATCATTAATGCAGTAGGAGCACACCACGATGAAATGGAAATGCTCTATCTTATTTCGCCGATTATACAAGCTTGTGATGCCATTTCCGGAGCTCGCCCTGGAGCCCGCCGTGAAATGATGGAAAGCTATATGAAGAGAATAGACGAGTTGGAAAAAATGGCTCAAGCCTATTCTGGTGTTCAAAAAGCTTATGCTATACAAGCGGGAAGAGAATTGCGGGTATTAGTAGAAGCAGAAAAAGTAGATGATAAGAAAGTAGAAGAATTATCATTTAAAATTGCTCAGCAAATACAAGATGAGATGACCTATCCCGGTCAGATAAAAGTTACCGTTATCAGAGAAACCAGAAGTGTCTCAGTTGCAAAATAAATAAATGAATCAAATTTTATTTTAAATGTCTTGTGAAAATACAAGACATTTTTTTTTGAAAAAAAACTTGCAAAACCGAGACAAAAGACGTAAATTTGGGGACAAAAGACGGATATGAAAAATATAATGAGAAATAAAAAAGCAAAAAACATGCAAGATAGCGAAACTGAAAATACCCTTCTAGTTAGTGAACCCCGTGGAATGTACGGAAGCACACTCAACTTTAATCCATTATATTTCAGAAGAAAAATACAAGATGGAGTAAGTTTTGATTTTTATAACAAACTAAGTACACAATTAGAATTTTCAGAAGAAAACTGGGCAGAAATACTATCCCTTTCTACCAAATCACTTCAGCGATACAGCAAAGAGAAAGAATTTAAATTTAAGCCAATCCATTCTGAAAAACTTTTAGAAATTGCAGAAGTAGTAGATTTGGGAAAATCCATTTTAGGCAATTTAGCTTATTTTAATATCTGGATGAATACTCCAAACCTTGCTTTAGGTAATTTGAAACCCAAAGAACTAATTACAGATTCTTACGGAAAACAAATGTTGATTGATGAACTCAACAGAATTGAACACGGAATTTTCGTTTAGTGATTATTTACAGATTATCCAGAATAAAATATGCTGATACACTTTCGGGTTTCGGGGCAGCACTTAGCGGAGGCCGGTGGAATTCTAAAGGTACGGAAATGATTTATGCTGCTGAGAACCGAACTTTGGCTATGTCAGAAGTGTTTGTTCACTTGCCAGTTCAAATAATACCGGTTGATTATATGATTTTAAGTATACATGTTCCTGAAAGTATAGACTATGGTATTCTTAGAATTGATGAACTCCCATCTGATTGGGCAAACTATCCTCCTTCAAGCAGCACACAAATAATTGGAGATAATTTTATCAAAAAAAATAAATTAGCCGTTTTACGAGTTCCATCTGTTATTACAAAAGATGAATTTAATTTTTTGATAAATCCTTATCATCAAGATTTTCATCAGATTAAAATAATAAATAAGGAACCTTTTTTGTTTAATTCGAGATTATTCAAATCTTAGTATTAACGATTGAGTAAGTATGACTTGAATTCTTCAAAAGTGGCTTTTTGTGAAAGTGAAACTTTTTCTCCTTTTATAATTTCTTTTAATCGTTCCGGAATTTCAATTTTATCTTGAATTAATGGTTCAACGATTTCGCCAAATTTAATAGGATGTGCAGTAGATAATGTAATTGCGTTGATATAAAGCGGATTGAGGTCTTCATCATCAATAAATTGATTCATACCCATTACACCCACAGCTGTATGCGGACAAAGGATATAATCATAATTCAGTGCATAATCGGTGATGCATTTTTGAGTTTGTTCATCATTGAAGCTATAAGCTGTAATATCATTTTTTAAAGCATCCAAACTTTGCTGATAGATATCCATCATGCGTGCAAAGTTGCTTGGATTGCCAACATCCATTGCATTTGAAAGGGTATGTACGGATGGCTTTGGTTTAAAACTTCCTGCATGTACATAGTCCGTAAAAACAGCGTTGGCATTGTTTGACGCTATAAATTTCGTTACCGGCAATCCCATTTTCTTTGCAAATAATCCAGCAGTTAAATTGCCAAAATTGCCACTGGGTACTGAAAAATATAAGGGCAAACTTTTGTCATCCAGTTGTCTGTAAGCATCTATATAATAAAATGATTGTGGTATAAGACGGGCAATATTTATTGAATTAGCAGACGACAACGTAAGTTTTTCATTTAATTCCTTATCGAGAAATGCTTGTTTTACTAATGCCTGACAATCGTCAAAAGTGCCATCAATTTCTATTGCAGTAATATTTTCGCCAAGCGTAGTAAATTGTTTTTCCTGAATTTCACTCACCTTGCCTTTAGGATATAAAATGGTAACATGAATGCCTGGCACCTTGTAAAATCCATGTGCTACCGCTGAGCCGGTATCTCCGGAGGTGGCCACCAAAATATCCACGTGTTTATCATTACCTCTTAAAAAATAACCGGATAATTGTCCCATGAAACGAGCACCAAAATCTTTGAATGCAAGCGTAGGGCCATGAAACAATTCGAGAATATAACTGTCGCCCACTTCTATCAGCGGGGCTTCAAATGTAAATGCCTGATGAATTATTTGATTTAAATCTTTGTCTGAGATATCGTTACTAAGCAAATTCTTAGCAATATGGAAAGCCATTTCAGAAAAAGAATAGCTGCTGAGATTTTTCCAAAATGCTTCCGGCAAAATCGGAATTTCGTAAGGCATATACAAACCATTGTCAGGTGGAAGTCCTTGCAAAACAGCAGTTTTCAAATCTACATCAGGAGATATTTTGTTAGTGGAATAGAGTTTCATTTATTCGAGTTGAAAGACGAAAATCTGAATTTATCTTTAAATAGCAAAAAAATGAGTTTTAACGAATTATTTTATATTAGCTGTTTCTTTGAGTTTACCCGTATCAGCCGGAGGGGGAGGTGGTAGAGAGTCTAACACAGGTACCGGTTTATTTCGTTTATTTTGAATTTTAAATAAATCTTTAAAGTCATCAAAATCTTTCTGGAAGGAAATGGCACCGCCTGTTCTGAACCGGTCTTGACCAAATATATCATAATTTGAAGCTTTGCCGTATGCTTTTAGCCTGATTCTGCCATCTGTAGTAACTAAATACTCAATCATAAAATCGCCGGCAATTGCATTATTAGAATTTTGTTGAGATAAACTGGTTGCATTAATGGTAGAACTATTGCCAAAGTTGACATTTCCGCCGATGGTTAAAATCAATCTGCCACCAATCAGCTCTTGCTTGTAAGTAAATCCGAAATTTCTTTCTTGCGTTTCGAGTTCGTTCAAAACTAAATCAAGAGATGCACCTTTTATCAGTTTACCTAATCCTTGCGAAATCAAATTGGAAATTTGCCCGAGTAATAAATCGGTTACGCTGCTCGAAGCACCCGAAAATCTTTGGTCTGATGAAGTGCCGGTAGGGAAGAAGGAGTTGAACAGCAACAAGGTAGCCGCATTATTATTCACATCATTTTCATTATTGGATATTTCCGCCAGTTTTCGTCCCAATAAATCAGAATTGGCTGATGCCGTACCCGGTGTTGCCGTGATGTCGAAACTTACTTTTGTTTTTTTAAGTGACCCGGTAATATTCAAGTTCAAATCAATAGGAAAGGATTTCGTACGGATATTGCGTTCATCTTGTGTAATAGTATCAAACAAGTTGCGCACAGAGGCACTTTTTACATTATACAGTGCTTTTATGTCTAACTCCGCATCATCAGGTTTTCCATTGAAAATAATTTTACTGCCATCTTTAATAGAAAATGTTTTGTTTAATATACCCTGAAAAGTAAAGTCGTATTTTCCTTCTGTTAAATAATATGTATTATAAATATTAAAATTACCTGCTTTATCCATCACGACATTGATATTGCCATAGCCGCGTCCAGTGATTTTATCATTTGATGAAGGGTCAAGTATGAGGTTAACTACTGCATCTTTTGTCGCATTCACATTTAAATCAATATTAATGCCGCTAAGTTTGGTTTTATAGGCTACTCGTTTGCTTGTGTCTTTCGGGTCGATGAATTTTATCCAGGCATATCCTTTGTCTGCGGCTTTATCGGAAACTGGCAGGTTGAATTCAGAATTCTTTAAAGTGGTTAAATCAGGAATTTTTATACTTAAATCATTAAAGCTCCCATTTATGAAAACATCACCTTTTGCAAAAACTTTACCATAGAAATCCTGATTGTCTTCATAGGTTGTATTCATAAAATTGTACTGTATAGGGGCACTGAATACTACATTTTCTACCCCAAAATTTTTAAATCCGGTATGAGTCAGTTTGCCACTTAATAAAGCAGTATTGCCAAAATTGTCATAAACTGTCATTTCACCGAAATCAAATCCTTCTCTGGTCAGTTTTATTTTTTCTTTATAGAGTTTAAATGTTGTACCTAGCATTCTGAATTTGAGTTCGGCCGTATCTATGATTTCTGCCGTACCTGTCAATATCGGATTTTTTAAATTGCCGGTTACATTCACTTGTCCTTTTACAAAAGCACGAGGCACTAATAATTCTTTTTTTAGTATGGTTTCTAAAAAACTAAGATTTAACTTTTCGATGTCAGCTGTAACATCAAATTTTTCTTTGCCTTTGATTTGCATATCATAGGTACCGTCAAAGGCAAGCTGATAATCTTTGTCATCCAGTGTTCCGTTGACTTCCACTATACTCTTACCATCACGGCCATAAATGCCGCTGAGTCCGACTATTTTCACTTT
>CAZPBT010000109.1:0-9561 GCA_964584555.1 uncultured Chitinophagales bacterium | reverse complement strand
TCACGAACTGTTTCTTCCGTTTCTATTAAATATTGTTGCTGCCTGTAATGATTTAAAGCTCTCCGAAATGCAGCATTTATCTCATGATTTTTTTCATACATGGATTTGCGAATACGCATCAGCTCGGGTGTAGCATTTTCTTTCACTAGTTTTTGTTCAATATCGATAACTGAAGTAATCTGATGTATCAAGCCAATTTCGATTGAATAGTCATTAATTTTTTGATACAATGCAGGATAAAGTTGCTGCCGTGCTTTGGGTGTAAAAAAGCGAAGCCATTCTGTAAATCCACTTAAGAAGTAATACAACTCTATACATTCCTCTATTTGGAAATAGTAATTGATAATATTGAGCTTGTTCAGAAAATTTAATTCATTATAACCATACTGTGGCAATGCGGCATCATGCTGTAAACAATTTTTACACTCGTTTACTAATTGCAAATAGTGCGCAAGCTCATCCGTATTGGCAATAAAGGCTTGGCCATGCAGTTCTTTTTTCCCTAATGAACCCGAACATAAATTTTCCAGCTCCCTTTTAATAAATGGGAAATCTAATTTATTCAGCGCATTATCCGGATATATATTCATCGTGTATAAAATCGGACTGCAAAAATAAGAAATAAAACGGTGTGAAAAAGCGGCACTAGCTGGTATCACGCATATTCAATATGGATTGTGTCAGCATAGCATAAATATTATACAAATGCCGGTCTTCAATTTCCAGCAAAGCTAAATGTTTGTTTAAAATTTCGGTATCTTTTCTTGCTGCCGGACCGGTTTGTGCCATTTTAGGCGGCAGTGTATCAATTTTATAAATAGTTTCGTGAATTAAAGGCAAGAGCAATTTGAAATCAATCTGATGTTTTTCGCAATATTCTTGTGCCAATGCAAATAAGTGGTTGGAAAAATTATTGACAAATACTGCGGCAATATGCAGATGCTTGCGTTGTTCATCGGAGTATTCGTATACGTTGACACTGATAATTTTAGCTAATTCTATTAATTCATTTTTGAAAGAAACATTTTCAGAAGTAATCAAAAAAGGAACTTCGGCAATTGCTATATATTTTGTTTTTGAGAAAGATTGCAAAGGATAAAAAATGCCTGAATTGGGGGCATTGCCAAATGCATCAAGCCCAACAGAGCCGGAAGTATGCGCCACTTTCATATCCGGTTTTTTAGCTAAGATTTGAGCCGCCAGCAATTTTATAACATCATCTTTAACGGCAAAAATGAGTAAATCTACCTGTACGTCTAACTCTTCCAAATCGCATATATACTTAGCATTGGATTGCCATGCCAGCACTTCTGAATTATCGCATGTTTGACTGTAAATCTGAACGACTTCTATCCCTTTTTTAGCAAATGCTTTTGCCAGGTGCGTAGCCACATTTCCAGAACCGATAAACGATATTTTTTTTATCTTATTCATATTGCCACTGCTTTTGCTTCAGTGTTACTTATACTTGCTCTCATGTTACCGTTATCGTCTAAATCAATTAAGTTCACAGGTACAATATTATTGACAACATCATTCTGATATGACATTGCAACTTTGATATAATTATCAGTGAAACCAAACATCACATCGCCTTTATTTTCTTCTTCAGGCAAAACCGTTCTTATCGTCCCGATGTGCTGCTCATAAAAAAATCGCTTTTTCTTTTCGCTTAAATTTCTCAATTGCAAATTGCGCAAATTTTTTTCAGCAGACGAAATCTTACCGTCAAATTCGGCGGCTTTCGTATTCGGTCGCTCCGAGTAGGTAAAGACATGCAGATAGGATATATCAAGGCTATTTAAAAAATGAAAAGTGTCTAAAAAATCCTGTTCTGTTTCGCCGGGAAAGCCTACAATCACATCAACACCAATGGCAGCATGTGGCATCATTTTTTTTATGTATTCAACTCGCTTGCGATAGACTTCACTTTTATATCTGCGCTGCATTAAGCCTAAAATTTTATCACTTCCACTTTGTAGAGGAATATGAAAATGCGGCATAAATTTTTTACTCTTCGCAGTAAAGTCTATAATTTCTGTTGTTAATAAATTGGGCTCAATAGAGGAAATGCGATAACGCTCAATACCCTCAATCTTATCCAGTTCCTGAATCAAATCAAAAAATCGAAAACGTTCTTGTGTATGTTTGCCAAAATCTCCAGTGTTTACTCCCGTAAGTACAATTTCTTTTACTCCGTTTGCGGCCAAAGTGTTTGCATTTGCCAGCACATTTTCCATAGTATCACTCCGGCTTTTGCCTCTTGCTAATGGAATAGTGCAATACGAACATTTATAATCGCAGCCATCCTGAATTTTCAAAAAAGAACGGGTTCGGTCGCCCAATGAGTAAGAAGAAACAAAGAAATTAGCATTTGTAATTTCTTGTTGCTGAATCTGACCGCACGGATTTTTTGTTATGTCTGAAATAATCTCATGCATTTTAAACTTTTCAGCAGCACCCAAAACCAAATCCACACCTGGAATTTCAGCAATTTCTTTTGGCTTTAACTGTGCATAACAACCCACAACTACAATATATGCATGTCTGTTTTGCTTCATCATACGGCGCACGATATTGCGACATTTCGTATCTGCCTGTTCGGTTACGGAACAAGTATTGATTACATAAACATCGGCAAATTTACTTTCATCAACTACCTGAAATCCAACACTTTGCATATTCCTAGCTAAGGTAGAAGTTTCTGAAAAATTGAGTTTACAACCGAGTGTATGAAATGCAATTTTCTTTTGCAGCATAAGTGCAAAAATAAGCATTACACACAAATTGTGGATTAATTAATTGAGAAACAATTCAATAGGCTTTTATCTTTAACTTCCGTAATGATAAAAATCGGTATTATCGGTATTGGCAGAACGGGAAGTTTACATTTAGAGAAACTACTTCAGTCTGATTTATATACTGTTGTCGGTTGTTTTGATGCGGATAAATCGCGTCTTCAGTTTATACACGAAGAGTTTGCCATACCTTGTTTTGAAAATGTGGAAGATTTGATTTCGGAATGCGATGCGCTTGACATTGCCAGTTCTGTAGATTCACATTTATATTACTGTGAGCTGGCTTTGCGTAAGGGCAAACACATTTTTTTGGAAAAGCCGTTATCCAACAATTTAGCAGATGCAAAAAAAATAATGGAACTGGTACTGGAAGCCGGTGTAAAGTTTCAGATTGGGCATATCGATCGTTTTAATCCGGCATTTACACATACCTATCCTGAAATTCTGCATCCCACATACATAGAAGTAAACAGGCTTAAAAAATTAGATTTAAACAAGTTTCACGTTGATGTCGTATTTGATTTGATGCTGAATGACATCGACTTGATTTTAAAAACCGTAAAGGCAAACATTAAATCAATTAAAGCAAACGGTTCAATAGTTCTGACGGATACTGTAGATATCGCCAATGCGCGAATAGAATTTGACAACGGTTGTATCGCCAATCTTACAGCAAGCCGGATTGGCAATGAAAACAGAAGCAATGCTTTGTTTTATCAAAAAGACAACCTGATAGAAATTGATTTTTTAAACCGAACTTCAAAAATCACTTCTTTATCCAAGCAGGAAATACGTTTAGATGAAAAAGACACCTTGTTGCATCCTGAAAAGAAATTATTGCAATCCACCCTTGATATCTCAGAAGAAACAGATATGCTGAGAAATGCCATAGATGCCTTTGCAATGAGTTTGTATATGAATAAAGAAACGGCAGTTACAATTCATGATGCCTATAAAGCTCTGGAAATTACGACAGAGATATTAGCTCAGATACATAAAAATTTGTCGACAGAAGAGAGAAGAGAACTAGATATGAAGCCAATAACTAACGGAGCAAGCGCATATTAGTGCCTTATTGTACTGCTGCTTTAGCTGCATATTCAATTTACATCGCCTCGTAATTTTCTGTATCGTTTTCTGGCTTCGATGGCAAAAGTGGAATCTTTATAGTCGATGATTATTTTTTCATACAATTCTTTTGCCTTTTCCTCATTTATGAAATAGTATTGATTTAATTCTGCCAGATAAAATATGGCATTATCGCCCAATAAATCATATGCATAATTGTCGATTATTTTTTGCAAATATGCGGCTGCACTTTCATAGTGGTGTTGTTGCTTTTCAATCTTATATTTTAAGTATAAAATATCGTCAGTAAGCGATGAACCAAAATAGTTTTTTTCAATTAGCGACAAGGTGTCCAGTGCATCCTGATACTTATGCTGATACAGCAGTAAGTCTGCCTTGGAAAATTTCATTAAAGCAAAATCCGTGGTGTCTGTATTCAAATTATCCAGAATAAAGACCGACAAGTCGATGGCATCATTCGATATCAGTTCGGAAGTAGATGCTTTCAGAATTTTCAATTGAGTTTGCGACCACTCGAAATCGCCTTTATAATAGGCCAGTTTCGCATTTCTGAACTTTGCCTCCTCTCCCAGTGGATTTCCTTTTTGTTCTTTTTCCACTTGCGTGTAAAGCAACAAACTTTCCCATGGCTCATCTTTCAGCAAATGATAATCTCCGGTATATAATTTCGCTTTTGCCAGAATATCTTTCGGAATGCTGTTGTTATCTGTCAATGGCTCTGTCAACGTAAGTGCTGCATCATAATCATGTATATAGAGGGCTTGCAATTGGGCTAATTCCAATGTGGCATTAAGACGAGCTTTTTCGCTTTTGCAGTTTTGAATATAACTGAGATAAGATGATTTTAAAGAAAGCAGATCTTCATAAGTATAGTTAGCGGTATTCACAATTTTTTCTCGTTTAGTGTTTATCAATGCCAGCCCTGCTGTTTCGTACCAAGGCATATCAGTTCCCTTATCTGCAACATATTGGTAGGCTTTGATAGCGGCATCATAATCTTTCTGTTCCAGTGCGGCATTGGCAATGATCATTACACCGCTTCCGTCTTCATTACGAAGTATATCCAACGATTTTGCCTGCAGCAATGCCGCATCAAAATCATTGCGTTGCATATATAACCAAACCAGTAAATCCTGGTATACAAATTGTTTTTTATCTTGTTGTGTTCGCTTTAACAATTCTTTTTCTAAGGCATCTTTTTTCTTTTCGTCAGCCATTGCTTTTTGTAATCCCGTTTCAATAACGGATAAATTATTTGCCTGATAGGGAGCTTCGTCCAAATAAGCTGCTATCATGCTATTAAAATCATTTTTTAATAAAAATAAATCTGCCAAATCCAGATTAAATGCACTTTTATCACGTAAAATATCCTTTCCTTTCAAGTATGTTTTTTGAGCAAGATCCGGTTGATTCATTTTGATAAATCGCTGAGCTATTTCCTGAATGGAAAAGCGGTCTGGTTTTAATTCTTTTATAGCCTTGTTAAATTGTTTTTCTGCTGCTCCTATCTCATTTTGTGTTTGGTAAAGACTACCTAAGTCCAACAGATAAATCGGATTTTCATCTGCATATTTATACTGTGATTTGATTAATTTTTCTGCCTTTTCATATTCTTTTAGCTGTAATAAAAGCTGTAAATATTCTGTATAATATTCATCAGGATTTTTTATGTACAAATCTTGAAAGTATTCTGCAGCTTTAGCAAATTCGCCATTCTGCATAAACTGACGAGCCAAAAACAGGTCATAGTCACCCTCCTGCTGAGCGAAAGCAAATGCATGGATAAACAATACAAAAATGAAGCAGTATTTTTTCACGGAATAAACGTATCAAAATTTATGCAAAAAACAGCAAAAAAGCTGTGAAATTGTGTTATGAATTAAGATCTGATGTTGATAGATGTGCAGTCTGCTTCTTCAAATAGTAATGAGCTATACCAATTTCAATTATACACGCCCCAAAAACAAGACTCAGCATAATCAACACCCCTTTTTTAATGCCTCCAAAAACTTGCTTAATCTGAATAATGGCGATTTCTTTAAAGATGCCGTTTTTGATTAACTCGTTTAATTTAGTTTCCATTAATTTATCGGAAAGTTCTTCTCCTAAACCGACTTTTTCACTTATCACATTATGCAGTGTTTTTTTTACCATTTTAGAAATGACCATTGATTGTGTGACTTTAAGAAACAAACCTGCAACTTTGGCTGTAACAGTATTATTTGCCTTTGCTGCTTTTTCCAATGTTGCTCCATAGCTGTCATATATAACATAGGTCAGCACATCAATTGAGTTATTGACACTTATACCCGGTGTATTTTTTGCCATATTTACATCACCGGATAGTACTGCCTTCAAAATTCCGGAAGAATCTGCAAGAAATGAATTTTCAATGGCTGTTGAATAAGAGTCAGTATGTTTTATCAAGTCTTTTTCAACTGCATTTGCCATACCATATTTAAATCCGAAAAAACCGGATAAAAGAGGAAGTACAATAAAATAGGCATATGAAAGATATTTTAGCATCGCATTTTGTCTTTTTACCAAAATGCGTTTCCGAAATACGATTACCAAAATCAATGAGATTATAAAGAAGATGAATATATAGAACAATGTTCCCTTAATAATATCAAAAGGATTTGTATATTGTTTGAGAATTTCCCAATAGTCTAAAATACTGAACTGCATTCCAATTTTTTTTGAAATATAATAATATTATTTTATTTATTTCTATGTACAGGCAGAAGTTTAAAATAGTATAGTGTACAAGCGAACATCAAACCGAAAAAATTAGCCACAATATCCCAAGCATCAAAACCTCGGTGTTCAATCCACGAGCTTCCTTGTACTAATTCTATTATAATGCCTTGGAGCATACAGCAAATGATTGCCAGCAAAATGGTTTTAATATTGATTTGAAATGGAATCCTTAATAGCAGAAAAAACAAGATAAAATACAGACCTGCATGTACAATTTTATCGAAATAAATCATATCCAGCCAGTCTTCTTTAGGTATTTTGCTGCCAGGCAGAAAGCACAAAAAGAAAATCATGCCCGACCACAAAAGCGCAGGCATGACTTTATATAAAAATCTTGAAAGTGTCAATGTACAAACTTCATTACTTGCCTATCAAAGCCTGATAAGCATCACTATCCAGTAGATCTGACAATTGTCCGGCATCTGTGATTCTAATTTTAATCATCCAACCGTCTTCATAAGGTTTACTGTTTACAAGTTCGGGTTTATCTTTAAGCGCTTCATTAAATTCAAGTACCTCACCCGCCACCGGCATAAACAAATCAGAAACTGTTTTTACTGCTTCTACTGTTCCGAAAATGGCATCTTTATCTAAGGTATCGCCTACACAGTCAATATCTACATAAATAATATCACCCAATTCTTTTTGAGCGAATTCAGTAATGCCAATCGTACCAATTTCGCCATCTATACGTATCCATTCGTGTTCTTTAGAGTACTTTAATTCCGTTGGAAAATTCATAAAATTCTTTTTTGCTAAGATAAGGTTTTTTGTTTATTGAAATATGCTGTTTATAAAAACCGGCACAAGAAAACTATGATAGCTATACAAAAAATAGGCAGCATTAATTAATCAATCGAAGTGCAATCGTAATTTTAATTCACGAAAGAAGAATCAGATAAAGCCAGTAAAAACTGCTTCAGACAATATTTTTCATGTGGTGAAAGCTGCAAGCCCCAAACTCCGGTATTGGTCAAGCGGATATTCGCTTTTTCTATTAAAATAGGCTCTACCGTAGGTGAGTTTTGTGGTCCACGATTGTATGATTCTATCACTTCATCTAAAGTATTGAATCTTCCGTCATGCATATAGGGTGCTGTAAATGCCAGATTGCGTAGTGTGGGCAACTTAAATTTTCCATTATCCGCCGGGTTGTGTGTAACGACACCTAGTCCTAAGTCGGCAAATTCAGTGCCTGTAGGTGCAAGATCCATTCCATTATTTACAAAAAAGCGGGTTGGATGAACAAACAGTTCTTTGGTCGTATGGCAATGAAAGCAATCGCCGCGTTCGGAATTGAATACCTGCATACCTCTAAGAACGAAAGTATCTAATGGTGCTTCTCCCCGGAAATATTTATCGATTGGTGCATTATAAGAGAGTAATGTTTTTTCGTATTGCGTTAAGGCTTTTGTTACCCAGTCGCGGGTAATGGTCTTCGTGTTAAATGCCTTTTTAAACATATCCGTATAGGTGGCATTATTTTGTAAACGAGACACGGCATCCGTCCATGACAAATTCATTTCTTTAGTATCTTCTACAGGAAAAACAGCTTGCTCATTGAGGGAATGTGCACGACCATCCCAAAAGAAATTATTGGGATACCATGCCAGATTGATTAAAGCTAATGCATTGCGTTTACCCACCGAATCATTTACACCAAGACTAAACTGATGCGGATCGGAAAATGCGTTTTCTTTTTTATGACAGCTTGAGCAAGAAATGGTATTGTTTTTAGATAAAATGGGATCAAAAAAAAGTTTTTCTCCCAGTGCAATTCCTTCCAGGGTCATCGGGTTTGACGAATCCTGTGGCATAGGTCTGAAGCCTGAAATTACCGGTGGCGAATAGGGTGTAGTTACATAAGGAGTTTCAGTAGGAGTATCTTTTGTGCAAGCAATAATATATATGCACACTACAGTAATTGCACCAAAAATTCCAAATATATTTTTAGGCTTAATCATATTATTGCACACTTATACCCGAAATAAATGCATCAACCATTTTAATAGCATTTGGAATTTGTCCCGGATCACTGTGATTGCTGAAATTATTCAGGTTAAATCGAGTGCTGTCCAGCACAAAAAGTTTATCGATATCCAGTACTATTTTTACTTTATCACCATCAACTACCGGCCGGTTAAAAACCAATTTTCTGTATAAAGTATCCGTCCCTAAATGATAGGAGAATGGCATTACGGGCGTTTGATTGCGTGCGTATGAGGTATCTACATTTCCGCCGTCGATGACCAGAAAACGATATTTTAGCATCCCCCAATACATATCTTGCTCAACAGATAATGGATGCGAAGCCGGAAAAGATTCGGGTAGGCTATTGTTCAGTTGCGGACTTAATCCGAAAGAAAAACCGAATTTTTGAATTTCTTTTGGAACATCCGTAGAAAATGAATTATCTGCATTTAATTTTGCCAGCATCACATCCTTGATATAAGTAGTATCACCTATGGCATTTAGCAAATAAAAATCGGAAAGATAAACATTGAATTTATTAAAAGTAAAACTTCTGCCTACAGCCGTTTTTCCTGAAGTATGAAATAAAACTTGTACTTCCGTATTATTTTCTTTTTTACATGCGGTAAAAATAAATGCTATACACATGATGCCAATCAGCAAATTAGTCTTCTTCATGTGTTAAAGTTATGAAATAAAAACAGCAGCTGGATAAATTTGGTGTAAATTAACTGTTCAAAAGTTTAGTCTATTACCGAATACTCAATTAAACATACCGAATACTCATTAATTATACCTATTCAGCTTATATAAAATAGATTTGAAGTACTAAAAATTATTTATTATGAAAAAACTACTTCAAATTTTTATGGCGTTATTAGTGATAACAGCTATAGCATGTACAAAAGAGGGACCTCAAGGACCTGCCGGTACAAATGGAACA
>CAZPBT010000108.1:0-9810 GCA_964584555.1 uncultured Chitinophagales bacterium | reverse complement strand
AGGTGCGTGGATGGAATTTGCTACAGATATTAACAATGTAATGTATGCCTATATCGACCGTAAGAAAAAATTCCCGGTTACTACATTGTTACGGGCAATTGGCTTCGATTCTGATAAGGATATCCTGAATTTGTTTGGATTAGCAGACGAAATCGAAGTAAATAAAAAATCACTAGAAAAAAATATCGGAAAACGCCTTGCAGCTCGCGTATTGAAAACATGGATGGAAGATTTCGTGGATGAAGATACCGGAGAGGTGGTTTCTATTGAACGTAATGAAATCATTTTAGAACGCGATACGTATCTGGATGAAGATAATATCGGTTTAATTCTGGATACCGGAGTGAAGACCATTATTTTACAAAAAGATACCAATGTTGAAGACTTTTCTATCATCTTCAACACCTTGCAAAAAGATACATCCAACTCTGAAATTGAAGCATTACAACATATTTATCGCCAGTTACGCGGTTCAGATCCACCGGATGATGATACGGCTCGAGGTATTATTGAGAAATTATTCTTCTCAGACAAACGCTATGATTTAGGCTTTGTAGGGCGATATAAAATCAACAAAAAATTAGGCTTAACTACAAGTCCTGAAACTATAGTTTTAACAAAAGAAGATATCGTTTCCATTATCAAGTACTTAATTCGTTTGGTCAATCAAAAAGCAGAGATAGACGATATCGATCACTTGAGCAACAGACGTGTACGTACAGTAGGAGAGCAGTTGTATGCTCAGTTTGGTGTTGGTTTAGCACGTATGGCACGTACAATTCGCGAACGTATGAATGTGCGTGATAATGAGGTATTTACACCAATTGATTTAATTAACGCAAGAACTCTTTCTTCCGTAATTAATTCATTTTTCGGTACTTCTCAGTTGTCCCAATTTTTGGATCAAACCAATCCGCTTTCAGAAATTACGCACAAACGCCGTATATCTGCTTTAGGTCCCGGCGGTTTGTCCAGAGAGCGAGCAGGTTTCGAGGTGCGTGACGTACACTATTCGCATTATGGTCGTTTATGTACTATCGAAACTCCGGAAGGTCCAAATATCGGTTTGATTTCTACACTTTGTATTCATGCTAAAGTAAATGATATGGGCTTTATCGAAACACCTTATCGTAAAATCAATAAAGGTAAAGTAGAAAGCAAAGTCAATTTCCTTACTGCTGAAGAGGAGGATGAGAAACATATCGCACAGTCAAATTCTGATTTCAATGATAAAGGAGAATTTATCGATAAGAAAATCAAATGTCGTTATCAAGGTGATTTCCCTATTATAGATACAGATTCAGAAGAATTTGAAGAAGTGGAGTACATGGACGTAGCACCTAACCAGATTGTTGGGGTGTCAGCTTCATTAATTCCTTTCTTGGAAAATGACGATGCTAACCGTGCGCTGATGGGATCAAACATGCAACGTCAGGCAGTTCCTTTGTTGCGTTGTGAGTCTCCAATTGTTGGTACCGGTATTGAAGGCAAAGTAGCACAAGACTCTAATGTGTTGTTTAATGCTGAAAGATCGGGTGTGGTTGAGTATGTGGATGCCAATGTGATAAAAATACGCTACGACAGAACAGACAATGAGAAACTGGTATCTTTTGAAGATGATGTTAAAGTGTATAGCTTAACAAAATATGCACGTACCAATCAGGCAACGTGTATCAATTTGCGTCCTTTAGTAAGAAAAGGCGATAAGGTGGCAAAAGGTCAGATTTTATGTGAAGGTTATGCAACTGCAAATGGCGAGCTGGCTTTAGGTAAAAACTTACTTGTGGCATTCATGCCTTGGAAAGGGTTCAACTTTGAGGATGCGATCGTAATCAACGAAAGAGTGGTGCGTGAAGATATCTTTACCTCTATCCATATTGAAGAGTTTGAGATGGATGTCCGCGATACTAAATTAGGTGAAGAAGAGTTGACAAATGATATTCCTAATGTGAGCGAAGATGCTACCCGTAATCTGGATGAAAACGGCATAATCCGTGTAGGTGCGAAAATAAAAGAAGGAGATATCTTAATCGGAAAAATTACTCCGAAAGGCGAAACAGACCCGACTCCGGAAGAAAAATTATTGCGTGCCATTTTCGGTGATAAAGCCGGTGATGTGAAAGATGCGTCTTTCAAAGCTCCACCATCAACAGAAGGTATTATTGTAGGCACTAAATTATTCCAAAAAGCCAAAAAAGACAAGAATTCTAAAATTCGTGAAAAGGCAGAACTGGAAAAAGCGGAAAAAGTACATCTTCAGAACTTAGAAGATATCAAGCGTACTTTAGTACAAAAACTAATGCAACTGGTAGGCGGAAAAACGACTTCAGGAATCAAAAATATATTTGGTGAGGAAGAAGTGCCAAAAGGAACGAAGTTCTCAGAGAAACTGCTAGGCAACCTGAACTATCAAAACTTAGATACAGCTGAGTGGACAAAAGAGGCAGAAACCAATGAATTGATTAAACGTCTGATTCACAACTTCAATATCAAGTTTAACGAAGAAAAAGGTCGTTTCTTGCGTGATAAATATGCAATTACTGTCGGTGACGAATTGCCATCCGGAGTATTGAAACTGGCTAAAGTATACGTAGCACAAAAACGCAAGCTGAAAGTAGGAGATAAAATGGCCGGACGCCACGGAAATAAAGGTATCGTAGCTAAAATAGTTCGTCAGGAAGATATGCCGTTCTTAGAAGACGGTACTCCTGTAGACATCGTATTGAACCCGTTAGGTGTACCTTCAAGGATGAATATCGGTCAGATATATGAGTCAGTTTTAGGTTGGGCAGGAAAAGAATTGGGTGTGAAATTTGCGACACCAATTTTTGACGGTGCCACAGTAGACGAAATCGAGGATTATATCGAGAAAGCCAACTTACCACGTTTGGGCAGTACTTACTTACACGATGGAGAAACAGGACAGCGTTTTGACCAAAAAACTACAGTAGGTGTAATTTATATGATTAAATTATCACACATGGTAGATGATAAAATGCATGCCCGTTCAATCGGACCTTATTCTTTGATTACGCAACAGCCATTAGGAGGTAAAGCACAGTTTGGTGGTCAGCGTTTAGGAGAGATGGAAGTATGGGCATTAGAAGCATATGGTGCATCTAATATTCTGCAAGAGTTGCTGACGGTGAAATCGGATGATATACAAGGAAGAGCAAAAGCATACGAGGCAATAGTAAAAGGCGATAACTTGCCTGAGCCGGGTATACCTGAATCCTTCAATGTATTAGTACACGAGTTGAGAGGCTTGGCCTTAGATTTAGATTTTGATTAATAAAATAGCGAAATCAATATTAAAAACGGCTGCCAAATGGCAGCCGTTTTTTTTATGTACTAGGTATAAATAGATTGCCAATCATATACAATTCAATTCAAATTTGAGTATTTGTAGCATGTAATCCTCAGGTAGTTTCATATATTTCGCAAGTAGTTTTAAATATTTTTTCTAACTAGCTCACATTTTGAGCTAGCCTAAGGCTATTTTTGCATCAAAATTAAGAATATGGAAATAAACATTACGATTCAAATTGGAATAGAAAGTAACAATAAGCAAGTGCCTGAAAATGAAAAACTGTTTGATAAATGGGGTGTGAAATTAACCGAATGGCTAAGAAATGACGAGGATTTTCAACAACAATCTAATCAAATAACCCATTAAACCAAGAGTATGCAAACTAAAAGAAATTTATTGAAAGACTTAAGAATATTTGATTTTTATGGAAATGGATTGAATAGTCTTAAAATTTATTTTACAGTATTTGGCAAATTACCATGTCAAAAAACGATTGAAAGGATCGACATCCACAAATTTAAAAATTGGATAAATACCGATATTAAATACCAAATTGAAACCTTTCATGAACATACAATATATGGCAAAAATAAAAACGATTGTGAAACCAGGCGTGCAATATACATTTTGAAAAATGAGATGATCATAGATTTTGATACCTACGATATTGTCATCTTGCATCAACCGGAACAAAATGAGCCGGCTCTGCAAATGATAGTACATTTGCGTAAACTAATAGTAAAACAAGTTTATAAACATGAACTATTTCTCATTACAATAAACAGGAACTCATACAGAGCTACTAAAATAAAAATAGCAAAACCGATAGTTGATTTAAAGAAACACTATAACGATGATTTTTTGCCTGTGCACAAGGAAATATTAAAAATCCTTAGTGAAAATGATAAGAGTGGTTTGTTTTTGTTTCACGGACATCCCGGTACAGGAAAGTCAACGTATATCAGATATTTAATTCATTTGCTAAAAAAGAAAATACTTTTTTTATCTCCTAAATTAGCAGGTTGCATTGATGCACCTGAATTTACAAACTTATTAATTGAAAACAGAAACAGCATATTTGTCATAGAAGATGCTGAAGAGCTTATACAGTCAAGAGAACATCAGCGAAATTCAAGTATTTCTATGTTGCTAAATCTGACCGATGGGCTGCTTGGAGAATGTTTGGGCATACAGGTAATCGCCACGTTCAATACCGAAATTCATAATATAGATAAAGCACTTACTCGTAAAGGAAGATTATTGGCACAATATGAATTCATGCCTTTAGAGATGAAAAAGGCAGCTGCTTTACTATCAGAAAATGGAAGTAAAAATACGGACTTAAATGGACCCATGACTTTAGCAGATATCTATAATATGAGCGAGAATCAATTTTCTACAAAATACAAGAAAGTAAATAAGATAGGTTTTGTCAGACAAGCAGAACCTGTTTATAATACAGATGAAATTTATTAACTGGCAAAAATAACAGGGGAAGCTGAAAACCTTACAGAGTAAGCATCATCAAAATAAATAAATTTATGACACTTTATTGGTTTCAATGCAAAAATTGCAGCATTACTATAAAAAAAGAAAGCACACCGAGTAGTTCAGGCTGTTCAAAAAAAACATTTCACGATTGGAAGAGATTAGCTGAGGTAGGCGATGTAAACTACAGTTGTAAAAAATGCGGAACGACAATCCAAGCTAAACAAACTCCAAGTTCAGCCGGATGCCCATCAGCTACATTCCACGACTGGAGGAAATTGTAAAATAAATAAGTTGATTATTTTTTATTTTATTAATAATAAATTATATTTGAAGTATGGAAGATTTAGAATTTAATGTAATTCAGCGTTTACTTCTTCAAGTAAATCAATTAGCTGAGAAATATGATAATATAGCTTTATTGTCCGGAGAGAAGTTCAATATTTTTAGTATTATGAGCATGGAACAAAATGAAGTTTATACTCATTCTGCTTTTATTTCAGAACTGCTAAACCCAAATGGAAGTCATGGACAAGGGAGTATCTTTTTAAAGCTGTTTATCGACCAATTAAATAAAAATATTCCCGATGAAAAAAAAATATCACAACTTGAAGATGTCGTAACATATAAAGAATTTACGATTAATAAACATTTTTCAAGAAAACCTTGTGGAGGGCGTATCGATATTTATATAACGAATAAAAAGCAAAGCATCATTATTGAGAATAAAATTGGCGCATACAGTCAAGATAATCAGTTATTGAGATATTATAATTATGCAATACAAGAGTATAAAAATGAAGAGAATTTCTGGCTGCTATATTTGCAAAAAACAACAGAAAATCACACAGAGGATGATCTTAATGTAAGTTGCGGCATAAATCAAAATTTTACATTTTCAGATAAATGCAAAACTCATTTACTTAAAATAACTTATGAAACTGATATCTTAAATTGGTTATTAGAATGTCTTAAGTATATGACAAACTTACCAATACTTCGAGAAACTACTAATCAATACATTTACCTAATTAAAAATATTACTAATCAATCAAATCTCAATATTATGTCTGAAAATTTACTGAATTTAATAGCATCAAATAAAGATTATATAGCTGCAATTAATGTGTTATACACTACCTTAGGTAATTGTCAATTCAAAAATTTAAAAATAGAACTAGTTCAACGACTATGCAAAAATATAGAGTTAGTTGCAAAGGAAAATAATTTAATATTTAATAGTTCTGTTAAATCAGGTATTAAAAAGGAATCTTTTATTTTTTATAAAGCTGATTGGAAATATTGTATTTGTTTTGAATTTGTTAATAATGATTTTAAAGATTTAGACGTAGGCATTAGACTTATAGATGAGAGCAATCTAAATGAAATAAATAGTAATTTGTACGAAAGCATTAAAGATTTATTTAGTAAATATGATACTGATAATAATCCAAGTTGGATTGCATGGGAGAGATTTTCAGAATGGAATGGAATTCCATGGTCAGGTGTTGCTACAAAAGATGCAGAAAGTATTGTATTTTCTAAAGTTGAAGAAATTATTCATTATATTGATGCTAATGAAAATATAAATATGAAATAATATAGTATATTATAAAAAATTCACTCTGCTATAAAATGCTTATGAATATAATATTTATCTCTGATACACACGGTTTACACAGACGAATACGCAATATTCCGGTTGGGGATATGCTCATTCATACCGGCGATATTTCTAACTTTGGCGAAGAACACCAGGTTGTAGATTTTCTCAACTGGTTTTCTAATCAACCGCATACTTTTAAAATTTTTATAGCAGGCAATCACGATTTCTTTTTTGAACGTGAAAGTCCTGCTTATATACAAAAAATAATCCCACAAAATATCATTTATCTGAATGATTCGGGTTGCGAAATTAATGGAATAAAAATTTACGGCTCACCCATTACTCCCGAATTTTTTAATTGGGCATTTAACAGAAAACGTGGAACTGAAATAAAGCAATCTTGGGCAAAAATTCCTTTGGATACCCAAATTTTACTTACGCATGGTCCACCCTTCGGTATCTTAGACCAAACGCAGAAGAGTATTCGTACTGGATGCGAAGATCTGATGAAAGCAGTAAATAAAATCAAACCTACACTACATGTTTTTGGTCATATCCATGAGGCTTACGGTCGCTTTCTAAACGAGGATACGACATTTATTAATGCGTCAATTTTGAACGAAGAGTATCGCATTACAAATTTGCCTCAGACATTTGTTTATAAAGATACCAGCTCATAATTTGAGCCGGTTTTCCTATATTTATATAAACATATCAAGATGTCAAAACTGGAAACATTTCGACGCTATACGATTATACTCAACAAGATTAGAAAGAAACCCTGCAGCAGGCAAGAGATAGAAAACGCATTGAATGCTGATTTGCAGTTTGGAGAATATCAGCTAAATCGCTCACACAGCACACTGAAACGTGATTTTCAGGACATTTATAAATTATTTGGAGTTGACATTGCGTCGATTTTAAAGATAGTGTCTATCGCATTCAATCCGACATTAACTCAAGTTGCCAAAATTTAATTGCAGCATTTGATTTATTGTATGTAATGAAAATAAGTAATCAAATGCAGCAGTATATTGCATTTGAAAACAGAGGTGCGGAGGGTACGCAATTTTTGGCAGACCTGATAGAAGCTGTTCGAAAAAGAAAAACTGTTTCGTTGAAGCACCAGAAATACTGGGAAGATAATCCTACTCAACGCATAGTAGATCCTCTGGCACTTAAAGAAAGTAGATACAGATGGTATCTCGTAGCAAAAGATTGTGGCGACAAAAAAATAAAAACATTCGCCTTAGACAGAATTATTCAGGCAGACATAACTTCATCTAAGTTTAACTATCCAAAGGATTTTGATGTGAACACTTATTTCAAATATTATTTCGGTGTTATTTCTCCTGAAGAAAATGAAGAACCCGAAGAAATTGTTTTGTCGTTTGATGCCGGACAGTCAAAATACCTGAAATCACTTCCATTACATACTTCACAAGAAATAATAAATGAAAATGAAGATGAATTCAGAATTTCTTTGAAAGTCTATGTAACATTTGATTTTATAAAAGAAATTCTTTCTTATGGAAACAGCGTTCAAATAATCAAATCTGCTAAGCTTAAAAAAGCAATACAACAAGCGCGTTAAATTAATATTATTTATAATTATATAAATAATTGATTAATTTCGCCTACTTCACCACCGTACTTGCCACTAATTCAGCGATGTCCAGCACTTTTATCGTGTCTTGCGCATCTTCACTTTTTATGCCGTCGGTTATCATCGTATTGCAAAATGGACAGGCTACGGCAATCACATCCGGATAAACTTCCATCAGTTCGCCGGTGCGTTCGATATTGATTCGTTTTTTGCCCGGCTCATCTTCTTTAAACATCTGAGAACCTCCTGCACCGCAACACAAACCATTTGATTTGCTTTTATTAATTTCAGCTAAGTCTGCATCTAAGGCCGTAATAACAGCTCTTGGTGCTTCATATACTTCATTGGCTCTTCCCAAATAGCAAGAATCGTGATAAGTAATGCGTTTTCCCTTATATGGACCGCCTTCAATTTTCAGCTTGCCTTCATTGAGGAGTTGTTGTAAAAATTGAGAATGATGCAATACTTCATAGTTGCCTCCTAAAGCAGGATATTCATTTTTTAATGTATTGAAACAATGCGGACAGGCCGTTACTATTTTTTTGATGCCATAGTTGTTCATCGTCATGATGTTTTGCTGTGCCAGCATCTGAAAAACAAATTCATTGCCTGCTCTGCGTGCAGGATCTCCCGTACAGGCTTCTTCCGTTCCCAACACTGCAAAATTGATATGCAGCTCATTCAGAATTTTAGAAAAAGCAATCGTTACTCGTTGAGCACGTTGGTCAAAACTGCCTGCACATCCCACCCAAAATAAGACTTCGGGAGATTTGCCTTCGGCAGCTAATTCAGATACAGTTGGAACTTTATATTGCATGACTTGTGATTGGTTATTGGTTATTAGAGATTGGTTATTGGTTATTAGAGATTGGTTATTGGTGATTAGAGATTGGTTATTAGTTATTAGTTATTGGTTATTGGTTATTGGTGATTAGAGATTGGTGATTAGTGATTAGTGATTAGAGATTGGTTATTGGTGATTAGAGATTAGTTATTGGTGATTGTATTATTTTAACTCTTGATTCTTGTTTCTTGGCTCTTGATTCTTGTATCTCACACTTTCTACTTACTACTTACCACTTACTACTCACTACCCACCACTGTTAATTCAATTCTTCTGTCCATTTTAAACGGTCATCCGGGGAGAATTGCCACGGAGCTTGATTATTTTCCATATTTGCAAAAATAGTATTCCATTCCGGTGGCGAATCCGATTCTTCCATGATTAGGTTTCTTCTCAATTCTATGATTATGCTCAATGGCGAAATATTAACAGGACAAGCTTCTACACAAGCATTACAAGTAGTACAAGCTCTAAGTTCTTCAGCCGTGATATAATCGCCTAAAAGGGTTTTGCCGTCATCGGCACTACCGCCATTTTTGTTAATATCAGCCATCCTGTCACGGGTATCCATCATAATTTTTCGAGGCGATAGTTTTTTACCTGTAATATTAGCCGGACAAGAAGCTGTACATCTTCCGCATTCTGTACAGGTATAAGCATCCAGCAAGTTTTTCCAGGATAAATCATACACATCTTTAGCACCAAATTTTATTTCGCCTTCTTGCTCCGGTGCTTTAAAATTAGGATCTAACATCGATTGCACTTCATGTTGAATGGCAGGCATATTATGAATTTCGCCTTTCGGTTCAGGTCGGGTAAAGAATGTATTGGGAAATGCCAGTAAAATATGCAAATGTTTAGAATAAGGAAGATAAAGTAAGAAAGTCAGTACCATCAGGTAATGTCCCCACCAGCCTAATTTTTCAAAAAATACTAATGCCCATGTAGGTAAAGAA
>CAZPBT010000107.1:0-9865 GCA_964584555.1 uncultured Chitinophagales bacterium | reverse complement strand
TGCAGCCAACGCCAACAGAAACCATGGAAACACAAAATGCATGTGTCAAATATAGATAAACTAAGCGAATAGTATCCGCAATTTCTTGTCAGTTATTACCAAAATAACCTAACAGATACTAGAATAACTATTCAAATTTTAAGGTGAAATCTAGTGTTGGTTGGGGATGTCAAAGCCTCCAGCTACTAAGACAAATAGGATAGCAATTGCATAAATCGAAAGGACAATAATCATCAAAATGCCATAAAAGCGGAACACGGAGCGAATTCTTTTAAAGCTTTCTTCGAGAGCAAGTGTATTGTTTGTTTCAACAGCCAGTTTTGCTTTTTGCGAAAACTGAAAAAGGCGCAACACCGGATAAATGGTGATAAGACCGATAACAATAAAATAAATGGTTAAGAAAATAGACTGTCCGCTTCCCATTCCTGTAGCCGCTACGGCATTGAGTCTTCCCATAAGTGTGCCAATAGATAAGGCAGCAATCACAATGAGTCCGATGAATACAAATCCAATAATTGATAAGAATTTGGCCCATTTGGCTGTTTGTAATAAAAAGTCTTTAGCACTTGAGGTTAAAGAAAGCTCGTTTGTAAGGTTTAAATTATTGTCTAGTAATTCCTGATTTTCCATAAGTAAATTTTTTATAAATATAGGGATTTGAGATGAATAAGCATTCACTTTTTTTATAAATTTTACTCCTTTGGGAATTGTATCTTTATTGCAAATCTATTTTGAAGATGAAACTTACATTTCCGGATAATTTTATTTGGGGCACATCTACCGCAGCCTATCAGATTGAAACAGCAGGCGAGCACAACTGGAAAGGCTTTAAAAGCGCGGATGGCAGTATTTTTGACAAGTGCTCTCAGCATGAATTGCACCGTGAGGAAGACCTTGAATATATTTGTCAGGTTGGCAAAGCCTACCGCATGAGCCACGACTGGAGCAAGCTGCAAAAGGCTCCTTATGCCGATTTTGACCAAGCAGAAACGACAGCATATTTGCAATTTATGCAAGAGCTCAAAAACAGAGGAGTGCATATTATGTTGGTTTTGCACCATTTTACAAATCCGCTTTGGTTTGAGGAGGCGGGCAGTTGGGAAAAAGAAGGCAACCGAAAAATGTGGCTCGATTTTGTACAAAAAACGGTCAACACATTCGGCCATTTAGTAGATTCGTGGAATACATTTAATGAGCCCAATGTCTATGTCAGCAACGGCTGGATAACCGGATTTTTTCCTCCGTTCAAAAAAAATAAATTACTGCTCGCCCGGAAAGTGCTGAAAGAAATGAGCAAAGCCCATGAGGAGGCTTATGATATAATCAAACAAAAATCAAATGCACCGGTTGGCATTTCATTTAACACCGTAAAGTTTGCCGGAGAAGTATTTCCGGGGCATATTGCTGCTAAAATATCCGACTGGTGGTTTATGGAATACTGCCACAATCATTTTCTTAAAGTAGATTTTCAGGGATTGAGTTATTATGCCCGTATTCCGTATCGTCCCCATCCTATTGATAATATCAATACACCCGGAGTGCTGGATAAGCTGGGCAGAAAACAAGATCTGATGTGGGAATATGCACCCGAAGAATTTTATCATATTTTTCATCGCTACTGGAAAAAAACGAAAAAGCCTATCATTATTACTGAAAGCGGCGTTTGTACCTATGATGCAGATTTCAGGATACAGAGTATTAAAGATTATTTGGGCTGGATGAAAAAAGCGATGGATGACGGCATTGATATTCGCGGGTATTTTCACTGGAGCACTATCGATAATCATGAATGGAATATTGGTATCTACTATAAATTTGGCTTGGTCAGTGTGGACTTTGAAACAGGAAAACGCAACATGACTAAAGCCGGTGAGTTTCTGGGAGATATAGCAAAAAATAATTCAGTAGAAATTTAATTTTTCTAACCTGTAAGTAAAAATAGCATGAAAGTCGTACCCAAAAATTTTAGCTGAACTATTCAGGTTGATTGCTCAACCACATGTGTTTATAGGTTTTTGTATATTATAGCACACAGGTTGTAAATGGGATTAAATAATGTTACTTCAGGTACTCATAGCAGATATCGCACTTATGGTTGTCCGTATTTAAAAAATATCATCTATTACATCAGATGGAATTCCTTTTCTAGAATCAGGAATATAGAAGAACTTCCTATATGTGAAGTAATTTAATATAATTAATGCAGCCAGCGACAAAAGTAAGTATTTAATAAAAGTGTCGAGACCCAAAAAAAGATAGAAACCAACTCCGAATTTATTTTGATTTAGATAATACCCATAACATTTTACGAAATAAATTGCATAATCTAATGCTGCAATTATTATGTAGCCCAACCAAATGTGATTTAGCTTAAGTTTATAAAATAAGAAACTTAATAAAAACGTAAGTAATAATACTGCCAGATAGTCCATTAAATCAAAAATACAAATTTCCAATGAGGTACTCGTTTTAGTATCTACTTCATTTGGCGTATATTTGGCAGATGTCTGATATAATCCGTTTGCTGCCTGACCATATTGCCAACCAAATTGCCGCCGGTGAGGTAATACAACGCCCGGCTTCGGTGGTAAAAGAGCTGATGGAAAACAGCATCGATGCGGGTGCCCAACATATTCAGCTCATTATAAAAGACTCGGGTCGCACGCTCATTCAAGTGGTGGATAATGGCAAAGGAATGAGCGAAACCGACGCACGCATGTGTTTTGAGCGACATGCAACATCTAAAATCAACAAAATAGAAGATTTATTTTCCTTGCATACTTTCGGTTTCCGAGGAGAAGCCATGGCATCCATTGCGGCTGTAGCACATGTGGAAATGAAGACAAAAACCGCCGACAGAGAAAATGGAGTAATCCTCATTATTGAAGGCTCTAAGGTAGTATTGCAAGAACCGTGCTCACATGGAAATGGAACTTCTATCTCGGTAAAGAATCTATTTTATAATGTTCCGGCACGCCGGAATTTTCTCAAATCCAACCAAATAGAATTCAAGCATATCCTGGATGAATTTATTCATGTGGCATTAGCCAATCCTCAGATTTTCTTTTCCTTGCACCATAATGGACTTGAAATTTATCACCTCAAATCCGGCAATCTGAGACAGCGCATCGTGGGTATTTTAGGCAAAAACTATAATGACAAGCTCGTTCCCATAGAAGAACTTACAGAATATGTCAGTGTGCGCGGTTTTATTGGTAAGCCTGAACTTTCCCGAAAGACACGAGGAGAGCAATATTTTTTCGTGAATAACCGTTTTATAAAAAATAATTTTCTCAACCATGCCGTAGCAAAGGCTTACGATGGACTGATACATGATAAGAGTTTTCCGTTTTATTGTTTGTTTATCGATATTAACCCCGATGCTATAGATGTAAATGTGCATCCTACCAAACAAGAAATAAAATTTGAAGACGAAAAATCTGTTTATCTCTTACTGAATGCCGCCACTAAACACGCACTATCTCAATTTTCCATTGCGCCAACTTTAGATTTTGAACATGAGAAAATGTTTAATACGCTGGTAGATGAAAAAGTGCATTTTGAACAACCGTTTAAAGTGTTGCCATCAAAAGCAAATTCGCCTGCGGGCAGCAAAGGTTCGTATGCATCTCCATTTGATAAAGATATACCCACACATGAACAAACTTATGAGCAGTGGAAAAAATTGTATGAAACAGATGAGGCAACAGAAGAAAAAGTATTGACGATTCGCAGCAAGATGGATCAATTGGAAGCGTTGGAAAATGAAAACGAAATCAGTAACAGACCGTTTAAAGATGAACGGTTTGAGCCGATACAGCTGCACTTCAGGTATATTTTGACACAGATAAAAAGCGGCTTTATATTGATAGATCAATACAAAGCACACCAACGCATTTTGTTTGAAAGATACTTGCGTAATCTGTCACAAACAGCAAGTGCTTCGCAGCAGACTTTGTTTCCCAAATCTTTGGAACTGAATCCGTCTGATACTATCATTTTACAAGAGATTTTACCGGAACTGAAAATATTGGGTTTTGATATTGAATTTTTCGGAAAAACAACTTTTGTTATACATGGTATGCCCGGCGATTTGGCAGATGAAAATGAAACTTTATTGATTGAAAAATTGTTGGAAGAATACAAAAATTCAGGAAAAGGAGAAACAATAGATAAACGCAATAATGTAGCTAAAACGCTGGCTTATCAGACCGCCATAAAATCCGGAAGGCCTTTGGGCAAACCGGAAATGCAGATGCTGATAGATGAACTGTTTGCCTGCGAGCAACCGATGCTCAGTCCGGCGGGCTTGCCTACATTTGTTCAGTTTACTTTTGATGAAATCGAACATAAATTTAATGCCATATGAATAATTTTAGACGAACGGGCGGTTTCTTGCAAATGACACCATTAGTAAAAAATCTGATTATTATTAATGTTGCAGTCTTCCTTGTTGATTACCTGATTTTTCCGCAATTAAATAGTTATTTGGCAGTTTATTATCCATCCAATCCCGATTTTAAGCCGTATCAGTTAGTGACACACATGTTTGCTCATGCCGGCTTTGCTCATATTTTCTTTAATATGTTCGCCCTGTGGAATTTTGGCTGTATTGTAGAGCAGATGTTAGGAATAAAGCGTTTTTTCTTGCTCTATTTCATATCCGGTTTTGGAGCGATAGCAGCCCATCTGTTAATCAATGGCTTGATGATTTATCATCAGAAAGGTACGTTTAATTTACAACCTACATCTTTTATTAACGCTGAAGGTTTGCAAATATTACAGGCTAATCCGGATGCCAACTGGTTGCCTTATGTGTCCAATGTTTTTTTACAAAATGAATATTTTTCAATGATGCTGGGTGCATCCGGTGCCATATACGGTATCACGGCGGCATTTGCGTACTTGTTCCCCAATACAGAATTGATTTTGCTTTTTTTTCCGGTTCCTATTAAAGCCAAATACGCCATACCGGGCATATTGATATTATATGATTTAGGCTATGGCAGTTTTGGGGATACCGGCGTAGCACACTATGCACATATCGGTGGGGCTATTACCGGGTTTTTATTGACCTATTTTTGGAATAAAACCAACAGGAGTACGTTTTATTAATCGAACAAATTGTATATCTTTCAGAATATAGAATTGAATATTTTTGAATGCGCGAAAATCTCACACAACACTTATTTAAAGACATAGCTTATATTATTGAGCAAGGTAAACTTCAAGTTTATAGCCAGGTTAATAGTGTACTTACAATTACTTATTGGCATATAGGAAATAAAATGAATAACCATATTTTACATAATGATAGAGCGGAATATGGAGAAAGAATAGTGGAAAGTATAGCCGCAGACTTGGTAAAACACTATGGCAGAAGTTATACCTTGCGCAATTTACGCCGGATGATGCAGTTTGCTCAAGTTTTTCCGGATTTGGAGATTGTGTCATCACTGATGTCACAATTGAGCTGGACACACTTTATAGAGTTACTCCCTCTAAAATCAAATGAACAAAGAATGTTTTATGCTAACAGGATTGCAACTGAAAGATGGTCTGTGCGAGCAACCAGATATCAAATTGACCGGAAAGCTTATGAAAGAAATGAAATAGCAGACATGCAGGTATCCAATGAACTTGAAGAAATAAAAAATACATTTAAGGATCCCTATTTTCTAGATTTCTTAGGCCTTAAAGATGGATATTTGGAATCCGATTTGGAGTCAGCTATTATAAAAGAACTGGAGCATTTTATCTTGGAATTGGGAACAGGCTTTACCTTTGTAGAGCGACAAAAACGATTGATTTTAGATGGAAAATATTATTATATATATTTATTGTTTTACCATCGTAAGCTCAAACGATTAGTAGCCGTTGAATTAAAGTTAAACGAATTTAAAGCAGCATATAAGGGACAGATGGAATTATACTCAAAGTGGCTGGAGAGATATGACCGCCAGGAAGGCGAAAACAACCCAATAGGATTGATATTATGTGCGGGAAAGAGCAGTGAACAAATAGAATTATTGGAAATGAGTAAAGATGGAATAATGGTAGCATAATATTGGACTGATCTTCCAGCTAAAAAAGAATTGGAACAAAAATTACACGAGTTATTAATTGAAGCCAGAGAAAGGCTGAAAATGAAAAAACTTCTGGATAAAAATGATTAAAACTTTTGCTATAAATGCGATGAGTTATAAAATGATATTAAACAACTATAGTATTTATTTTTGGAATAAAACCAACAAAACCACGTTTTATTAGATATATTTATACAGACAAAACCCTAAACAACCATGACCGGGAAATCAATTTTTGAAGATATAAAATGGCAATATACTTATGGCAGTAGCCGCATACGGCTGATATTGATTAATGTTGCCGTGTTTGTTGTGCTGGGATTGATAAATCTGCCTTTTTTCTTTTCTCAGTCTGATTTTAATATTTACAGCTTTTTTTTCCTGTACTCCAATCCGTCAGAATTAATGAGGCATCCGTGGGGATTTATCACGTACATGTTTGTACATCAGTCTTTCTTTCATTTGTTGTTTAATATGCTGGGGCTGTATTGGTTTGGAATGATAGTGGAAGATCTGGTGGGTAAAAGCAAAATTATTCCATTGTATCTGTATGGTGGTTTGTTTGGCGGTTTGTTGTTCGTGTTGTCGTTTAATTTCTTTGACGCACTTTCAAATAACTACTATTCTGCAATCGCCTTGGGTGCATCAGCCGGGGTACTGGCTTTTGTGGTTGCCGGTGCCGTTATTGCACCCGATTATGAACTCAGCTTGTTCATGATTTGGCGCGTGAAACTAAAATGGATAGCCTTGGCTTATGTCGTTTTAGATTTAATCAATATTCCCAATGGCAATGCGGGAGGACATATCGCACATATTGGCGGAGCCATCATGGGATTTGTGTATATCCGTTTGTTGCAGAATGGAAGAGATTTGGCAAAACCGTATTACAAACTTGAGGATTTCTTTGTTCATCTGTTCCGGAAAAAATCGCCGGAGATGAAAGTCAATAAAAATAAATCGTCAAATTACGATAAAAGTAGTACAATCAAGACTCCTCATCAAGATAAACAAGTACGGCTGGATGCCATACTGGACAAAATCAACAAATCCAGTTATGAAAGTTTAAGCAAAGAAGAAAAAGATTTTTTATTTCAATTGAGCAGAGAAGATTGAAAATAATCAAATGGCTGATATCGTTTTTATCTCGTACTACTAATATTATAGCAGTGGCGGCTTTATTGTTGTGTTTGTCTGCCGCCTATCTGCATCCTGAGAAAGTATGGATGCTCCCCTTGTTCGGGATGCTCATGCCCTTTTTTGTTTTTGTCAATCTCTTGTTTGTCATTATTTGGATATGGCGCAGACGCTATTTTGCCCTGGTTTCTGTCTTCGCAATTATGTTGTGTGTTCCACAGTTACTGCACTTGTTTAGCTTCGGTATTTTCAAAAATCATGAAGCTGCGGATAAACCGAAAATAAAAATCTTGTCGTATAATGTCCGAGATTTTGATTTGTATAACTGGAGTGAAAACAGAAATTCTAAAAATGAAATTTTCAAGACGATAAAAGATATTGATGCCGACATCATTTGCTTTCAGGAATTTTACAGCGATACCTCACAAGCTTTCAACACCGTTAAGCAACTGCAAGATGCAGGATATTCCCATTATTATTTTACTCGGGAGTTGGTATTGCGGAATACGGATGAATGGGGCATTGCCATTTTCTCTAAAAAACAGATAGTTGACAGTGGACAAGTTTTAAAGCAAAATTTTAAAACCGGATATGGCAAACAGCCCTACAAAGGCATATATGCAGATGTTGCTTTTTCTGATACGACCATTCGCATTTTTTGTGTGCACTTGCAGTCTATTTATTTTGGAAAAGATGAATACCAGACGATAGTTGAGCTGAAAGAAAATCAGAATATAGACGAAAATGGTGTGATGAAGATTGTAGGCAAACTCAGAAGAGCCTTTGTGCGGCGGGCTAAGCAGGCAACTGAATTGAAGTCGATTTTAGACAAGCAATCCTTGCCCTATATTGTATGTGGCGATTTTAACGACTTGCCCAATTCCTATGTTTATAATACCGTTTCTAAAAATCTGAAAGATGCATTTTTAGAAAATGGATTTGGTGTAGGTTCTACATACAGTGGCAATATTCCGTTTTTGCGAATAGATTATATGCTGAGCCAGCCCATATTGCAACCCGTAGCATTCAGAATAGATAAGAATAAAATTTCCGACCATCATCCCGTTTGGGCAGAGTATGTGTTTGAAAAGTAGGTTATAATTTTTCAACTTTGTATGTGCCGGTTGCCGGAGTAGCAATATTCATGTTCATGCCAAATAGTTTCATATTCATTTTAAGTTCGTAATTATATGGCTGTTCTTGCTGAAAGTAATCCGCTCTTTTCATTGTGATGTTGCCGCTGCCTGTGCCATCAACAGTTACCAGTTTTGCATCTTCTAAATTGTTGTAAAAAACTGACTCACTAAGAATAACAACATCATCTTTTCTTATTTCTTTCAACGTATATTTTGTTTTAATAGTGTAAGGCGTTAATTCATCTTTAACACTAATATCTTTAGTCCAAGTACTTCCGATTTTAACTTCTGTGGGCGGTAAGATATCAAAAATACCACTCATGGTCGTGTTTATTTCATCTGTCTGAAGTTGATCGGAAAGCATCGAATTTTCGTTTGACAAGAAGTCTTTGCTCTTTTTGATTTTAGCCGCCTTTAAAATCTTGTCATAGCCTTCCAGCGACAGTAATTTCCCTCTTGAATCTATATTTACCTTAAACTTTTTTCCGATAATATTCTTTAAACTATTCAGTTCTTTCTCTTGGTCTTCATTTAACCCTTCAGATTTTTTACGAGTTGAAATTGAATACGTTTCATCTTTAGCTTGTACAGAAGTTTCGAGATATTCATAGTAAGCTTCCAATGTATATTTTTCAGAAGTAGTTTCTATCACCTAGCTAAGTTCTAAATAAAACAGCTATATTTGTATTATGAAACAAAGCAGTGAATTATTACAGGATTTTAAGGAACTCAGCAGTAGAGAGCAATATGAACTCTTACATAAATTGCGAGCGGAGTTTGAAGGTAAAGGCAAATTATTAGAGGTTGTAGAGTCGGAATTGACGCTTAAAAAATCTTGTCCGCATTGTCAAAGCAACCATGTCCATAAGCGGGGTAAACAAAATGGTGTTCAGATGTACAAATGTGTGTCTTGCTCCAAATGGTTTAGCTCTACCACCGGCACGCCTCTGTGGGATATTAAGAAGAAAGAAAAGTGGCAAGAATATTTAACCTGTATGCAACAAAATATGTCCATCAGGAAGATAGCCAAACAAATAGGTATCTCTATTCAAACATCTTTTGATTGGCGGCATAAGATACTGAGCGTCTTGTCTAAGGAAATTCCCACACAGCTTACCGGGCGCATAGAATGTGATGAGTTAGAATTGCCGTTAAGCAATAAAGGCGAACACAATTTAACGAGGAAGCCACGACAACGAAGTAGCGATTTTGTTAGAAACACCGATACAAAGGAAATAACTACAGTTCAGGTTATTTCTGCTATTGACCAGAATAATCAAAAATACTTTAAGGCAGTAGAAACCAAACGCATAACCGCAGAACACCTAAAACAAACAATAGGCACTAAAATAGATAAACACTCAACCTTAATAACAGATGCCCACCCGTCTTATCGTCCATTTGTAAAGTCAGTAGCCGGATTAAAGCACAAAACGATTAAAGCAAGTGAACACGTAGACAAACAAGACAAGAAAATAAATCTTCAGAAAGTAAATAACCAACACAAAC
>CAZPBT010000106.1:0-9878 GCA_964584555.1 uncultured Chitinophagales bacterium | reverse complement strand
GGTAGAGCAAGATATGGTATTGATACGAGCATCGGGTTTTTTTATTGAATCGATAACAATTATTGATTTACAAGTTTTTGATTCTGAGCTTAAATTTTCATTGATTGTAAGTGAAACGTTATATGTTCCTACACTATCGATATGAAAAACTGGAGGATTAGTTAAAGTAGATGCTGGAACGCCAAATGTATTACAAGTTGTTGATAGTTTTAATCTGCTTAATTTATCATCTCCTGAATTTGTTAAAAATACGTATTTTTCATTATTAAAAACCACTTCATTTGAAAAGGAGGCTGGAAAGTTAAATTGTCCAATATTTCCCAAATTGACACCTGAAATTGAAATACTAGAAATGTCATTAGGAAATGTATATTCAATTATTGAATTATTTCCAGGACTTAGTACATATCCCTTAAAATTATCACAATCCGTAAATGGTAAAAAATCATAGGCTCTATTTAATAAATTGCCCGGATTTCCCAAATTTGTAGAAGTCGGAGTATTTAAAAGTGAGTTCCCAAAATTAAGTCTATTAATAAAATAATTACCTGTTTGCCATCCGTCATTTGGCATAAACAAATAATAGTTGTTATTTCTATAAACCAGACCAAATGCACTAATACGAGTTTGCCCACCAATTGCACCTAAGTTTTGTGCAATCGGTGTATTAGTAATATTACTTCCAATATTAATGCGGAGTAATTGTCCATTATTAAGTCCAATAAAACCGACATAGCCATTTGAAGTTTTGAGAATATCTAAATCAGTCTGAAAATCAGAAAGTACTCCACTTAAATTTCCAAAATTGACAAGCACAGGAGTATTCAATAAACTGTTTCCAAAATCTAATCTGACAAACTGGTGATTCCCATTCGAATTATTATTAGCACATACAAAACAATACCAATTCCCATTATCATTAATCAATTTTACACCGTCTGTTTGTACTAACACACCTCCAAATATACCTAAGTTGGTTGCGGTTGGTGTATTTAAAGGGCTGTTCCCAAAATTCAATCTGTAAAACTGAGAACCAAAATTATCATTACCTACAATTGCAACATAGTTACTTCCGTCTTTTTGAATATCTAAAAAAGTTGGGCGAATTGGCATAAATGAATTACCTAAATTAGTGCCAGAAATCGTGCCTGTTGGTGCTTGTTTACAAAAATTCCACAAATTCGTAGATTGTCCTGTGCTGGTATTGGTAATCGTAATATTTTGTCCTCTGCACACTGTATCGGGTGCATTAAATGAGGCTGTTTGTGCCGTCATTTTGGAATCAAACCCAAATAATATAATTAAACAAATAACTAAGGTTATTTTATTCATTGACCTAAATTTTAATAAAAATACGGATTTTTAAATAGAAAAATTATAAAATGTAACTTATTTTGAAAGTTTACGTCTAATTTTCTTATACTTAAATTTAAAGTAATAATACGTCCGGATAATTCTTGTTTTCAGTACATTTCTACCTTTCAGAAAAGTTGCATTAATCCAAAACTGATCGCCTGCTTCCGTGTAAACCGTATCTACCAGTTTGGTAAATCCATTTCCTTTCAAAAATGCTTCAATATCATTTTTCAGGGGTTGTCCTTTGTATAATTCTACCGCCTCCACTTCTAACCAAATCATGCTAATTTTATCAATATAATTTCCAGCTCCTTTTAGCACCATCAATTCAGCCCCTTGTACATCCATGTGTATAAAATCTATAAAATCAATCTTATTTTGCATGCAGAAATTAGCTAATGTATCAGTCGGAACTTTTATCTCCTTCTTGAATTTCAACCACTCGTGTACTTCTAATGTTTTTTCCGGTGGTAATATTGAACTGCTTTTATTTCCAAAATTCCAATCACCCACCTCCACGTTTTCAGGATTTCCTTCTGATACATAAAAAGAAACTTCTCCGGTTTTGTCTGAAAGACAAGATGTAATTAATTTTATATTTTTCTTATTATATTCATTAATGTTTTTCTCAACTAATACTATATTATCCGGCAATGGCTCAAAAGCATATATTTCTGCATTAGGAAAAAAATTAGCATAACGTACAGAGTTTTCCCCTTCACATGCGCCAATTTCAAATATTGTCAACGTTTCAGTAGGTGAATAAAAATACTTCAATACGCGCTCTTGCGTTTGAAGCTGAGCCGATTCAATATACGATTTTCTGCTGTGCATCATTTCACCAACCAGTTTTTGGGTGCTAAATCTATTTTCACGGTTTGCAGCATGGGTGTCCATTGTTTAGGTATAATCACCATTTTCTCCGGATTTTTATTCAGCCATGCACTCCACCAGCTAAATGTACTGTTGGCTATTATATTGTGCTTACATAAACTCATCAAATGAAAATCATAAATGGCTTTTTGGTCATCCAGCAACGTAACGTCCGCTTTCCAGTTCATTTCTTTTTTTACCCACTCACTATCGTCAGTAAATATATAAAAATGGGCATCATCCCCTATTTGTTCCTGTATATATTTGATGGATTTGGCATAATAATCTTTAGAGCAAATACCGTGTGCATCCATCGATGCCAGATTTTTTACATAATCTCCTCTGCGGATATGTACCGATACGGATTTGGGATTTGCTTTGATTTCATTACACAAAGAGGCATCGCAAGCGTGATACTCCGGCAACAACACTAATTCCTCACGAATGGCATCCGCTATATCTTTGAAATATTTTTCTGATTGAAAAAAACCGCGCACAAAATAATTTCCTCTTAGTTTTAATACTTCATCATTAAAGCCGTAATCGTTAAACTTATATTTTTTAAACTTGCCAAGTGTAATGAGTTTAGTAATCCAAAGTTCGGTAGAATCAAATTCGCTGCCGTGAAATCGATCCAACAACTTTTCATCTGCTATTTTATAAGAAATCTGAAATTTATCCAGTTCAAAGTCGCGTGGAGTATTGCCTTCCGGAGGGTTTTGCAAGTAGGATAAATCAAAATACAACTCTGCATTATTCAAATGTGCCAAATGTCTTCCTAATGCATACTGAAACAATTGATTGCCCAAACCGCCCATTAATCTTACTACTATCATTTTAATTTTGTAAGGTATTTCGTATTTTGTAACAAAATTACAAAAATGTTTTTAATCGGTTTAGGTAAAGCTGATATTACTGCTTTTGAAAGAGGTTCGGGCATGTTGGGTTATGGTCTGTATACGCATGTTGCTCTGGATGTAGAAACTCCTTTGTACGCCCGTGCTTATATTTTAGAAGACCTTGACAATCAGCATAAAGTGGCTATTGTAAATTGTGAATTGTGTTTTATTACACCGCATTTAAAACAAGAAGTAGTGAAGAATTTGCAAAAACATGCGCCGGAATTAAAAATAAATGACCAAAATTTAATGCTCTGCGCACAACATACCCATTGCAGTCCGGCAGGATATTCTGCGCATGCCATTTATAATATTTCTGTTCCCGGATATATCGCGCATATTACCAAAACGATTGTTGACGGTATAACCGAAGCGTTGATAGAAGCCGATAAAAATAAGACTAAGGCTACTATTGCTATCGGAAAATCTTCTTTTGAAGATGATACTCCCGTTTCTTTCAACCGCACGGTAAATTCATACAATCAAAATCCTGAAGTTAAAAAATATTCCTTTTCTCAACGCCATTTGGCCGTTGACAGAGAAATGACGCTCTTGCAATTTATTGCTGAGGACGGTAGACTGCTCGGCTCTATTAATTGGTTTGCAGTACATACCACTAATCTACCCAATACTTATACTAAAATATGCTCTGACAATAAAGGATATGCTGCAGACAATTTGGAGCGCACGATGCAGAAAAAATATCCCAATTATATTGGGGCATTTGCACAGGGTGCTTGTGGTGATGTTTCGGCAAGAGTGCGCTATAATCCTAAATTATCTTTTCAGCGGGGCAAATTTGAAGGGGTGTATTCGGATGATTTGAAAAGCTCCAAATTCAATGGCATGCTGCAATTTGAAAAGGCAAGAGAAATCATTCAGGATTTTACTGCACCTGTAAAGAATGACGAAGTAGATGCCGTCTTGCAATATATTGACTTTAGCCATATTGATATTGAACCCAAATTTAATAACGGACAAGAAGGCGGACTTACTTCACCTTCTGTAATGGGGGTAGCCTTTTTGGAAGGTTCGAAAATGGATGGTCCGGGTATGCATCCGCTGATAGGAAATGTGAGTCGTGGCATTTCAAACCGGCTAAAAAGCAGGGAACTCAATCAGGCTAAAAATCTCAGTGATAAAGAAGCAGAAACTATCACACGTCGTTATCATGCACAAGGCAACAAACATCTGGCCTTGGAAACCGGAGAAAAAAGATTGTTTGGCAATGCTGATATTACTAAGTTTTTTGTTCCTGGATTTGCCGACCCGATTATTTACAACTTAAAATATTTTTCTCGTTTGGGTTTAATGAGTGAACATGCCTGGGCACCACAGATTTTGCCCGTACAAATTTTTAAATTAGGGACAGTAGCCATCGTAGCCATTCCTTTTGAGATAACCACCGTAGCCAGCTGGCGTTTGAGAAAAACGGTAGAAGATGCCTTATTTCCAAATGGCATAAAGCACGTGATTTTGTGTCCTTATTCCAATGCCTACAACGGGTATATTACTACGTATGAAGAATATCAGGTGCAGGATTATGAAGGAGGACATTGTGTTTTCGGGCAATGGAGTTTGAATGCTCTTCAACAAGTAAGCCATCATTTAAGTCTGCAACTGCTGAATAAACCCGAAGACAGAGATATTCCATTTTTGGCAGAAGCACCAATTTCCGAACAATATCTGCAACGCTTTGCTTATGAGAAAAGCTATTATTACAAACGCATAGAAAAGCGAACAGACAGAAAAGAGAATTTCATCTTGAGGAAAGGAAAAAAATATTACGAACGGATTGACAACAGTTTCAAATAGGTTTCAGTTTAAGTGGACTTACTTCTTCTTCAATTTCTTTTTGGATGTTGTGCCGCCAACTTTGGTTTTTTTCTTCAGTTCATAAATAAACCCGAAATGAGGCTGAAAGCCTAATGTACTCATGTATGAAAATGCAGCATCTATCGTAACGCCTTGCCTAATAGAAACTCCTACACCAAAACTGCCCGTTACAGGCGACGATGCTACTCCTGCTCTGAAACTGATTAAGTCTTTTAAAGTATATTCCACTCCTGCTCTGAATACAACCCCTTTTTGTGTAAAATCTTTATCGATTTGCGTGGAGATGAAAAATTTCTTTCTTGCCTCATAGGTAATTCCTAATCGCAATACACTGGGAATCTTTTCTCCTGTATTTTTGTCTACATATAATTTCAACGGATTATAAACATGCAATGCTATCGCCAGTTCATCTATGGGTTTACTGAAAAATCCAAGCTCAAATGTGGCGTAATTTTTTGAACCATAACCTGAAATTTTCGCATTCAAATAATCCAATTGCATGCCTATCGACAAATATTTCGCCAATTTGATTGCATACGAAATACCGAATTTTTTTTCATTATACTGGCTATATCCGAAATAATTGACAGAAAAACCAAAAGTTCCCGCTTTTTTAACAGGAATTGCTACCACTCCAGATATATTGCTCACCCCCTCCCCTATAAATACAGGAGCATAGTACAAACCCACTCCGGGGTGTTCCAAAAACGCACCTGCCGCCTGATTATTGTAAGCAGAATAAACGCTTATCAACCCAATCGAGCTAAATCCCATGCCCGATTGCCGGGCTCCTGCAATTTTAACTTCGCCTAAAGCAGCCACTTGGCTAACGAATACTAAACAGAATACTAATGTCAGTACAATACACTTTATATTCCTGTATAATCTGTTCATATTCAATACTGCCAAAGTAAAATTTTTTTTTATGAAAATATAACATTTGACGAAAAAAGCTAATAAAGTGAAAAATACAGAGTATGGCATTTAAATTGCAATACAATTATCAATTAATGTGGAAAACTACCTATCCATATTTATAAATCTAAACAGCACTTTTGTAACAGTTAAACTTCAAATAATGAAAAAGCATGTCTTAATTTATACACTGTCCATTTTATTGGCTCATACCGTTTCTGCTTATACGTTAAACAATGATTATGGCTTTTTGGAAAATATCACATTTAATATGTATAACGAGAATGTGCCACCTTATCAAGTGCCGGCACATATACAGTCTTTGGAAGAAACACTGATGTTTGATATTTTGCATGCAACATGGAAAGATAAAAAATGGGTGGCATATACCTTAAATCCTCAACTGTTGGGTACTTTTAAAGTTGGTCAACCGGCTTTGCTTGACAACGGAACTACAAAAAAAATGTATTTTGTTGCAGGATTACCCAATTCTGTCGGTGGTCTGGATTTATATGTTTCAGAATATAAAAATAACAAATGGAGCAAACCCGAAAACTTAGGCAGCAAAATCAATACCGTTTATAATGAATCCAATCCGGGTTTGTTGAATGATCATATTCTGACCTATTCCAGTAATGGAATTATCAAAAAAATGGATTTAAATAATTCTACTTTAATAGAAGAAGCTGCACCTACAGCGGTAACTGTTGATGCAAAACCAATTGTTACAGAAACCGTACCCGTAAAAAAAGTAGAACCTGCCGATGTAGAAGTAATAAAAGAAACCGTTACCCCTAAAAAAGAAATAATCATTACTGAAAAGATTGAGCCTGTGGTAGAAAAGACAGTAACAAAGCCAGTAGTGCAAACGGTGGCTACTACACCTACTGCAGAAAGCGGAAAATATATGGGAAAAGTTGAATTGCTGGGCAATAGTAATACTGCTGAAATGCTATCAAAATATGGCAGTGCCATTCAGTTGGGGTCTTTCATGAATCCTAATTGGGCAGCATTTAACCAAGTTGCTGCTTTAGGAAAATTAGTTTCGTTCAAAAATGAAAAAAATCTGAATGTAGTATGGCTAACGGGATTTGCCAATCGTACAGAAGCCGACAATATTTTAGCTAAAGTTAAAGGCTTTGCTGATTTCAAGAATGCTATCAGCATGGGAAAATAATTGGTGTTTGTCTTGTTTTTTATGACTGTTACGCATATCAGAAGGTAATTTATTTTCTACATATCTTCTACCTTTTCTTAAGGAAGTATTCGGCTTATTCCAAATTAATGAATTACTCAATTATTTAATTTCAAACTGACCAGTTTTTTTTGTATCAAATTAAATTTTTGCTATATATTTTCTTAAATAAGAGCAAATCTCAAAATTATATACGGATTATTATACTATTTAATCGGAAAGTCGTATCTTAACCTCGAATTTTAATTTAAAACAAAAAACAAACCAAATAGCATGAAAAAGTTTTTGACTTTTATTTTAGTTTTATTTGCTGTCAGCAGTATTTCACTTGCAAAAGTACAAGTAGGAATTGGCGTGAAAGGTGGTGCTTGCTTCGGAAAATGGAATAACTACTTTTTAAAACACAACCTGTCAACGGTAGGGGGTACACACAATTCACAAATAGGCGCAACCGGAGGCTTACAAGGTCGGGTTTGGTTTAATAAATTTATTGGATTAAACTTGGCTGCTGAATTTAATATGGATGGCAATATCGGTAAATTTCAGAATAACACAAAAATCTTTACCCGTAACACACGATTAAACCAGCTGACACTCGCCGTTAATGCTACTCCGGGTTGGGGCAACGAAAGAGTACGTATTTTTGGTGTTGTAGGTGGCTATTTTGGCTATATTCTTAGTGGAAAAGAAAAGGCTACATTAAAGACAAATACAGAAAACACATTGCTTTATGACGGTAAAGCTGATTTTGATTCTCTATATAACCGTATTGATGCAGGTATACGTTTAGGTTTGGGAGCACAGATTTATGTGAGCAAAAACTTGAAACACAGCATTACTTTTGAGCTTACTTATGATTTTGGCATGCTGAAAACGTTTAAAAATCAACCTCTGCCATATAATGACAAATATAAAATTCAGAATTCAAAAACATTATTATCGGTAGGATATATGTTTAATCTTGGAAAATCTCAATCAGAAGAAGCTCCAGCTTCCAGAAAAACTAAAAAGAAATAGTTAGTTCATAAAAAACAATCGAATCTTACAGTCTAAGATTTTTAAATATAAAAAAAGCCGGATGATATCATCCGGCTTTTTTTAGTTAAAATATTCACTTATTTTGCCAGCACTTCTGCAGCAGTTTTTCCAATATATGCCGGCGAATCTACTACATGGATGCCACACTCGCGCATGATAGCCATCTTGGCGGCTGCCGTATCGTTTTTGCCTCCAATAATTGCACCGGCATGACCCATTCGTCTGCCTTTTGGTGCAGTTTGACCTGCAATAAAACCAATAACGGGCTTGCGCATATTGTCTTTCAGCCACATGGCCGCATCCACTTCCATCGTGCCACCTATCTCACCAATAATCACGATAGCTTCTGTTTCCGGATCATCCATAAACAATTGTACGGCTTCTTTAGTAGTTGTGCCAATTATCGGGTCACCACCTATGCCAATTGCGGTAGTAATTCCCAATCCGGCTTTCACCACTTGGTCTGCAGCTTCGTAAGTAAGTGTACCTGATTTGGATACAATTCCTACATGACCTTTCTTGAAAACAAAACCAGGCATAATGCCCAGCTTGCATTCTTCGGCAGTGATAATGCCCGGGCAATTGGGGCCAATTAAACGCGCACCCCTTTCTGTAGCATATTTCTTGGCATTGATCATATCTTGCACCGGTATACCTTCGGTTATGGCAACAATTAATTTAATACCTGCATCGGCTGCTTCCATAATTGCATCGGCTGCAAAAGCCGGAGGCACAAAGATGATAGATACATCTGCTCCTGTTGCCTTTACGGCATTTGTTACCGTATTAAATACTGGACGGTCTAAATGCGTTGTCCCTTCTTTTCCGGGTGTAACACCACCCACTACATTAGTGCCGTATTCTATCATTTGTGTGGCATGAAACGTGCCTTCTTTACCTGTAAATCCCTGTACTAATACTTTGGAATTTTTGTTGACTAATATGCTCATTTTACTTATTGTGAATTTCTTTGTGTAATTCGTTTAATTTTTGAATATGTGCATCCCGTGCTTCCTTCAAGAAATCTGATGCAAAGATAAAATCAATCAGCTCTTTGTTGTCTGCATAAAATAAAGATTCTTTATCGCCTTCCCAGCATTTTTCACCCTGATGTAAAAAGATAATTTTGTCACCGTTGGTAATTACGCTGTTCATATCATGCGTATTGGTAATTGTCGTGATATTGTATTCTCTTGTAATTTCCATAATAAGTTCATCAATCACGATGGATGTTTGTGGGTCTAATCCCGAGTTGGGCTCATCACAAAATAAATATTGCGGATTCATCACGATAGCTCTGGCTATACCGGTACGTTTTTGCATACCACCTGATATTTGGGAGGGAAATTTTTTGTTGGCATTCACCAGATTAACCCGCTTCAGTACTTCGTTTACGCGATCACTTTTTTCAGATGCAGACATGTGCGTAAACATATCCAGTGGAAATCGCACATTTTCTTCTACAGTTAAAGAATCAAATAATGCACCTCCTTGAAATAGCATTCCCAATTCTCTGCGGATCTCATTTTTTTCAGCCATATCCATCGCCACATAATCGCGATTATCAAAATAAACATGCCCGCTTGTCGGAGTCATTAATCCCACGATACATTTAAGTAAAACGGTTTTACCCGAACCACTCTTGCCTATGATGAGATTGTTTTTCCCGGCTTCAAAGTAGATAGAAATATCTTTAAGCACTTCTTGTGTGCCAAAAGATTTACATACATTTTTTACTTCTATCATTGAGGGTTGTTATTGGTTGA
>CAZPBT010000105.1:0-9957 GCA_964584555.1 uncultured Chitinophagales bacterium | reverse complement strand
AAAAATAAGGCTGTTTAGGGCTGTTTTTAGCTCGTTTTGGCTCGTTTTTATTGCATTTTGTGCCATTTTTATGGGCTTGTTTATAAAGCGCAGGTACTTGTGCAGGTTGCATAGTCCCGAAATAGTTGACTCCCAAAAAGTGGATAAGTCAACTAAAATTAGGAAATGAAAAAATAAAAGCTCCACACTCTTAACTAAGCCTTATAAATTACTTTTCCTATTTCTTTTGGTGAGGACAACAGTCGGCAGAGCATGCAACTAATTTAAGCAAAATTAAATTTGTTTTTGTTTTCTTTTGGTCTGCAGTTTGTTGGTTGCAAATCAACAAAACAAAGATGCCAATAACTATTCTCTATTAACTATTAACCAATCACCAAGTGTACGCATAACAGTTTTTATTTCTTCGCGACTAATCTCCAAATGTGTAACTATGCGAATTTGATTTTTACCAAAAGCAGTAGCTAAGATATCATGCGCTTTCAAATAGCCCAAAACGGATTCTACTGTTGTTTTTGCTGCATCTGTTTCAAAAATAACAATATTCGTCTCGGGTTGCAAAATGCCCTTTACCCAAGATAAATTGTTCAAACAATCTGCTAAAAGTTGTGCATGTTCATGGTCTTCTTTCAATCGTTCGATATGATGGTCTAAGGCATACAAACAAGCTGCCGCCAAAAATCCGGTTTGACGCATACCACCGCCAAATGCCTTACGGATTCTGCGTGCTTTGCGAATAAATGATTTATCACCCACCAAAACACTACCTACCGGTGCGCCTAATCCTTTTGAAAAACAAACAGAAATGGAATCACATTGTTCTCCAATTTGCCGGGCGGTATAGCCTTTGGCAATTATGGCATTAAAAATACGTGCTCCGTCGATATGTGTTTTTAAATTTTTATCCAGACAAACATTTCTGATGGCTTTAATATTTTCTAAGGTGTAGCAACTTCCGCCTCCTTTATTATGCGTATTTTCTAAACACACCAAACTCGTTTTGGGCAACCAGTCGAAGTCAGGTTGTATATTTTCCAGCACATCATCAGCAGTAAATACGCCTCTTTCGCCTTTTATCAGTTTCACCGATACACCCGAATGAAAAGCAAAAGCAGCAGTTTCATAATAATAAATGTGGGCAGTATCACTCAAAATAATTTCGTCCATGGGTTGCGTGTGCGCCTTAATGGCAATTTGATTGGCCATCGTTCCACTCGGACAAAAAAGTGCATCTTCATGACCGAATAATTCGGCACAACGCATTTGCAATAAATTGACCGTCGGATCTTCGCTAAAGACATCATCGCCCACTTGTGCTGCAAACATGGCTTGCAACATGGCATTAGTCGGCTTTGTTACCGTATCGCTGCGCAAATCTATCATTGCAATAAATTTTGAATAGCAGGCGGCAAGGTTTGAAAATTAGTCATCACCAGAATAACAATTCCCATAGCAATTCCATACAAAGCACCCGAGATATGAGCTTCATGCCCAATATTATCTATGCGTTGTTTTGCCATATAAAATGAATAAATCAAATAAAGTATAGCATAGGCTATTCCCGGAATGGGAATAAAATAAACATAAATAGTTTCTGTCGGGAAAACGGCAATAGCACAAAACAAGACTGCACTTACTGCACCCGATGCCCCAAGTGCATTGTATCCGGGATTGTCGTTGTATTTAAAATAGGTGTACAACCCGCTTATCACTAATGCAGAAAGATAAAATAGCAAGTAGGCCACAGAAGCAAATCCGGGAAACACTTTGCTGAAAATATACTCCACATTTCTTCCGAAAAAAAACAGTGTTATCATATTAAAAATAAGATGCTGCATATCGGCATGAATGAAGCCACTGGAAATAAAACGATACCATTGCTTATTGTGTTTGATGGCGTATGGATTAAAAATTAATTCTCCGGCAAAATGCGGGCTATTAAATGCTCTCCAACTGGCAATAACGGTGAGCGCAATAATTACATAGGTGAATATTGGTTGAAACATAAGATTTTGATTGCTGGTAAAAATAAAAAAATCATTCGTTATGATAAGGAAAGTTATGCAGGATAGTTTGTGCTCTGTAAAATTGTTCTAAAAATACCAGCCTGATTAATTGGTGAGAAAATGTCATTTTAGACAAGGCTATTTTATCATTAGCCCGCTGATAAAGTTTATCATCAAAACCGTAAGCACTGCCAATAAGAAATATGACGCGTTTCAGTGATTGGTTTTCTCGTTTTTGTATATAGTCTGCAAACTGAACAGAGGTCAGCTCCTTTCCTTTTTCATCCAGTAAAATAAGAAAGTCAGTAGGTTGTAGTTTTTCGATTATTTTATCGGCTTCCCTTATTTTGTTTGCTGCAATATCTGCTGATTTGTTTTTTAATTCGGGAATAGTTACCGCCGTAAAATCTGTCATATTTCTCAAACGCTTGCAAAACTCATCACATCCTTCAGCTACAAAGGTCATCGTCGTTTTTCCTATCCACCAGATTTCTGTTTTCAAATCCATGCAAAACTATAAAAATATTTTTTTTCGTCTAAAGATTAAAAATGAAGAATTGAATTATTTTGTGTTGTTTTGTGTTATAGTTTAAACCGGATTATGACAGCAGGCATTGTAATATTGATTTTAGTACTGAGTATTTTACTTTTTATTGCAGAAGTATTTCTATTACCTTCGGGAATATTAGGAAAACTCGGGTTTATCACAGCAATTGTGGGCTTGTTTTTTGCCTATTATATTTTCGGATTTACATATGGCTCTTTGTGTGTCATACTGACTGTTATAATTAATGGCGCACTTTTATATGTTGGGGCAAATAAGTTATCACAATCAAAATTAGCTATTCGGGAAACGATAGACGGAAAAGTAAACGTACAGGAAGATGCAATAGGATTAAAAGTAGGCGATACGGGCAGTACGATTAGTACGTTACGCCCCGAAGGCTATGCCTTGTTTCGTGATGACAAGATAATAGTATGGGCGTTTTCAGGATATATCGAGGCAGATACCAAAATTGAAATAGCCCAAATACGCGATAATAAAATTTATGTAAAAACAGCAGGATAAAAGTTGTATATTAGTAGTGGGAAGTGAGTAGTAAGTAGTGAGTATTAAGTAGTAAGTGGGTTGTAGTAAGTAGTAAGTATTAAGTAGTAAGTAGTAAGTATTAAGTAGTGAGAATTTAGAACTAATGACTAATCACCAATGACCAATAACTAATGACCAATAACTTATAACCAATAACCAATAACCAATAACCAATAACCAATAACTAATCACCAATAACCAATAACTAATCTCCAATAACCAATAACTAATAACAAATAACAAACAACAAATGACAGGTTCCGTTTTAACAGTAGTAAGTATCATTCTGATTTTATTTGTACTCATTTTCGTTTTCATGTTTATGAAGTACATCGGGATGTGGATATCCGCCAAGTTATCCAATGTTGACATTTCACTCTTTCAGTTGTTTTTCATGCAACTTAGAAGAGTACCACCGCAAGTTATTGTAAATAACATGATAACCGCCACCAAAGCAGGCTTACAGATATCGCGCAATGAAATGGAAGCGCACTATCTGGCAGGCGGACGTGTGGGCAATGTGGTCAATGCACTTATTTCTGCCGACAAAGCCAATATTCCGCTTACATTTAAAGAGGCAACAGCTATTGACCTCGCAGGCCGGGATGTGTTGCAAGCTGTGCAAATGTGTGTGAATCCAAAAGTAATTGAATCGCCGCCCGTAACTGCCGTGGCCAAAGATGGTATTCAGTTGATTACCAGAGCCCGTGTTACAGTGCGTGCCAATATCAAACAATTTGTGGGCGGAGCAGGCGAAGAAACCGTGCTGGCTCGTGTGGGCGAGGGTATCGTTACATCTATCGGTTCGTCTGACAGCCATAAAACAGTGATGGAAAATCCGGATACGATTTCAAAACTTGTATTACATAAAGGCTTGGATAGCGGAACGGCATTTGAGATTTTATCTATTGATATTGCCGATATTGATGTAGGTAAAAATATCGGTGCATACTTGCAGATGGACCAAGCAAATGCGGATAAAAATATTGCACAAGCTAAAGCGGAAGAGCGCAGAGCCATGGCAATAGCACAAGAACACGAAATGAAAGCAAAAGCCCAGGAAGCAAAAGCCAAAGTGATAGAAGCAGAAGCACAGATTCCGTTGGCTATTGCCGAGGCTTTCAGAAGCGGTAATTTAGGCTTGATGGATTATTACAAAATGGAAAATGTGAAAGCAGACACTAAAATGCGCGATTCCATCAGTGATGAAAACAGGGTAAATCCGCAGGAGTAAGAAATATTAAATAATAAACTATTGTAACAATCATTTTTTCAATTTAAATATCTTACTTTACAAAAATACCATTTACCTCACCTTTGGTTTCAGTAGTTGTTACAGGAATTAAAAGGTTATTCTTCCAATATTTTGGGTAATAATTACCGATGGAAGCAGCTTCTGTTCCTGCAACAAATATGTCACTATCTTTAATAAAAAGACCAAAAGGAATAATATTACCAATACCCGAATTTAAGTTTGTTTTTATTCCGTCTTTCCATAAATAAACATTTGTATTTGAACTACTAAAAGCTCCGGTATATTCAAATCCGCTTACATAAATAGAGTTATCTTTGACGATAATAGAAACGGCAAACGCACTTAGAGTACTGTCTGTTAAAGTTACCGGGACTCCATTTTTCCAATATCTTGCCACTAATTTGATATCCATAAAAGTCCAATCTGTTTTATATTCATAGCCACAGGCATAGACATCATTACCATCAATAAATATGGAATTTATCGATGCGTCTGTTGTACTTCCATTCAATCTGATTGGTACTCCATTCTTCCAAATAGTTGCGATAGATCTCTCTGATGCATTTTTTTCATATCCTCCTACATAGATATCACTATTAGCAATTGCTATTGACGTTGCAACTGCATTATAATTGCCATTTGTTAAGTTAACAGAATTGCCATTTTTCCAATATTTGGCAACATTGACACTGCCATTGTTTTCAAATCCTACTATATATTCATCATTCCCATTTATAAAAACTGCATTAGCTCCTGCACTATGCGTGCCATCTGTTAGATAGTATTTTGACCCATTTTTCCAATATACTACTCTATCATTTAGCACATTTGTTTCGCGTCCTGTTACATAGATATTATCATCAGTAACAAATATACCTGCACCAAATGAATTTTTTAACGTATCTCCTAAATGAACAAGGCTATCATTTTTCCAATAGCAAGCTATATTGTGATTACCAATCCTGTCAACACCAGAAAGATAAACACCTGCATTTGGATTAGGACTTATCGGATCTGGTTCTGAATCTCTATTACAAGAAACTAAAATATAGCAACAACAAAAAAGCAAAAGAATTTTTGAATTTTTCATAACAACAATTAAATTTTTACTATACTAATATACTATTTTTAGCTGATATTAGTTGTATTTATTACATTTATTTGGCAATGAACACTTAAGCGAATTTTACTGAGTTCACATGATTAATGATACTACATAAAAAACAATAGCGTAAGGAAAATAAAATATTTAACTATCTAATCAAAAAGACTAAAAATCCAAATGCACCTAATACGTGTATTTTAATTAAAGGTAAAATAAGGCTATTTCTCATCCCTCAAAACTAATCTAATTTTCTATTACCACCCCGTAGTCAATAACCGGTAGGCTGCATTATAACTGCATTTTTGATATTTTGAATAAGCTTTAGCTGCATTATTTCTGATTTGTTCGGGTGGTTGTTTGTTCAGATAGGCAGAAATGGCATCATGGATTGTATAGGCTTCAGGACTCATTAATCCGGTAGACCAAAGCAGAGGCTGTACATGAGCTTTCTGTAGCAAAGGGCTAAAAAAATGTTTGCTGTAACAAGCTAAAATCATGACATCCCGTAGTTTATTATCTGAATTCACAAATGTATTTTCCAGTTGAAAGTCCATCAAGCCATCATGTCCGATATAGGCAATTAGCTTGGCATTGCCGTTTATCCCAACTATTTTATTGTTTATGTGCAGCGTGTCCTTTTTTAATCCGCAACTGCTGTTTAAAAAATCGACCGTACACTGTTTGATAAATTGACCATTATAAGCATCAGCAATCAGTAGGGTATTAGATGTTTTATGTTTGAAAATCAGTCTTTCCAGAATGACAGCATCTACAGCTGCTGTTTTTAAAAGTTTCCAGTCATTACTTTTTTTGAAAAAAGATTTTATGCCAAAAGCACATCCCCAATATAGATTGTTTGCCGGGTCTTGTCCAATGCCGATTTTGGCAGGCACAGGTACTATGCCCTGATATTTATTATCACACAGCGCCACCAAAATGTGAATGGTCTTGATTGTAGAATCATAAGCAGATAATTTACTGACCATATTATTATCTGAACTTGATAGTTCTTTTTTTGTAGTTTGAGCATTGCATCCTGCAAAAAACAATAGCCAAAAAACAATATAATATCTCAGATAACTGATACTGAACATAAATGCAAAATTTTACACTTACAACGTGTCAATTAAATGAATATTGCGATAGAGAATTATTTTTCCAAAAAAATCATCCGGTAAAAACAGAAAGCCATAAATTTGAATTTATGACTTTCTGAATTTATTTTTTAGCACAAATTAATATTTACATAAAATATTACATATAATATTTGATTTTTATATTTTATAAATTTTGTTTTAGTTAGGATCAGCCATTTGTGCTTTCTTCAGTTCTAATTGTTGTTCTTGTATATTTTGTTGAGGTGTTGGTTGATTTGAAGATATTTTAGGTTTAGTTTTAACTTTTTCTGCATCATCTTTTGCTTTTTGTTGTTCAGGAGTAAGAATAGAATTATTTATGTCCGCATTGTTTGATGACTTTCTATTTTCTAAAATATCTTTATAATAAGGCATTTCTGATTCATTGCTTTTTAGTTTAGCCAACTTCTCCAAATGTTCTTTTTCTGAGTACGCATAATCAGTTGTTAAATTTTCTTCTTTTAGTTTCCCCATTGCAATCCAATTAAATAAGACTGGCTCAGTAAGCGTACCATTTAAATTAATGATAAATCCATCAGAAGTAATAGAATAAATGTAAAGACTAACATCTTTTTGAAGGGCTGTAACTGTAACAACAGGAAGTTGTGAAAGATTTTTCTTAAAATCAGAATTAAAAGCAATAAAAAGTTGATTTGAATTTAAAGTTGCCATACCAAAATCAGAAATATTGATAGTTTTGACTATTTTTTGTTGAGTTTGATCTAACTCCTTAACCGCATTTACAACAACTGGTGTAATTTCTGCATAATTCACTCCTAATTCATTATATCGTACTTTTTTATAATCTTTTTCTTTATCGTGTAACCAACCCCAAGACTCTACAACTTCAGGAATTACATCCTTAAGTTGTTGTGCATTAAATCCCAAATGATATAGTTTCTCTTTCTCGGGTACTTCAAAATCTCTATACTTTCTATCTTCTTTCCACGTGTAAGTTATAGGGTCAATCTGACGAATTTGTTTTAATCCATAACTAATAGGTTTAATATTATTTTTTAATGTCGTATCAGACGTATTTATTACACCATTATTGGCATAGAGCGTACCCCATCTCCAACCATCATAGTTACTACCAAAATTCGAGCCTAAACTTGATGCTCCATTGCTACCCAATGGACTTACCCAAGATGAAAATCCAATATTATCATATCCTTCTGTATAATATTCAACTGATCCCATTTCCCAAGTAGAACCTGCTGCTCCTGAATTTCTTGCAGAAAACATATTAATATCTGCATCAACTGCAGAAGGATCTTTGACCCATAATTTATGAGTAGGCTGAATACTTGAAGCAGAATTTTGACCAATTCCTACTTTGCCATCGTTCCAAATACGCATACGGTTGGCATAACCCTGATAAAAATCTAAACCATATTGGTTGCCTGTTGCAGTTCGTTTACTGCCAATTCCTTCACCGCTTGCTGTACCAAATATTATTCCATAATTAATTGCACCATTATTTTGACCAGCACCATCAACCACTACGGAGCCTTCTCTAAAATGCGCTGCGAGTCCTAAATCATTGGCATCTACGTAAAGTGCGGCATCTGTAGCTGGTAAAGTAGGTGTACCAGTTCCTAAACCTGCATAAACCCCTTGTGCATAATAGCTATTTGCTTGGTCGCCAATACCAACTAAACCTGCTCCATAACCCCATGTGGCATTACCACCTTTTCCCAAGCCCATTAAACCTATATTATCATAATCTGTATTAGTGGCATTTTGTGATGCATAGCTATATGTAGTTGTTTTGTTTGCATCTGCGACATTATGCACGTGCAACTTAGATGTAGGAGTAGTGGTGTTAATACCTACATTTCCAATATTTGTAATACGCATTCTCTCTAAAGGAAAAGAACTTCCGGCTGGACTTGTACCAAAAGTTAATCTACCAGGCATATTACCTGCTGCAGGAACTCCATCTACATTACTGAGAATACTCGTCATCCATTGATAATTAGCACCATCATATGCACTGCTAACTAATCCACCTACATAATCACCATTTTGGACAATTAATGGGGCTGCACCTGTACCGCGAGCTTTAGTGCTTGCAAAATAATCTGTCCAAGTAGCATTTTCAATGGAATGTGTCGTTATATAACCAAAACCATCAGAAAAAGCTCCAACTAAATCAAATCCGGTAATATTTGGATTCATACCCATAGTTGCATTACCTACAGCTAGAATACCATTGGTTGTTAAGTTTGCTTTTTCAGTATTATTTGTTCTAAATTTTAAATCTGCATTATTAATTGTACCTAAGAAATTGGCTAATCCTATTCCTGTATTTCCGGTAATATGCCAATCATTACCACTTTCCATGCCAGAATAAGACGTAACTACCCATCGCGCTAAGGTGGCATTATATATAAATGTAACAACATTATTAGTATTGCTTACAGAAACTAAGTTTGCACCTGTTCCAGTTAAAATACCATTTGCAGCATTGTTATTATTTATCGTCATTACTTGTGAAGTTGCATTTATTAATGTTAATACTTGCCCGTCATTTCCACCAGTAATCGTATTTATTGCAAATGCACCAGCTGCACCCGTTAAACGATAATGGCTATATTCTCCAGTTAATGTCAATGCATTGTTTCCGGCTGCTACCGTCATTGCAGTACCTTCTTTAAGGGCAATATCACCTGCTATATCTAATACTGATGAAGGTGATATATTGTTTTTAATTCCGACTCTTTGATTAGTACCATCAACAGTTATCACTTCACTATTCGTACCTCCACCTATAAATATTCTGTTAGTACCCCCATGAGAAGTCATGCGTACATCTCCTGCTCCTGCTCCTGCTGTAGCTAAACCAAGTTTAAAACGATAAGTGCCATCTCCTACATGAAAATCGCCAATTCCGTTCTCTACATCCCAATTACCCCCCGAAATATTTAGTTTAGTAAATGGATTAGATAAACCGATACCAACATAACCTGTAGTTTGTTTTATTCGCATACGTTCTAAAAAATTGGTACCAAAAACAACATCGTTTGCATCTGTTGTACCCATCCAATTTTCAGTAGCACCAATTGTGGAAGTACCATATGTTCCGGGAACAGCAGGCGAAGAGATGCCACTGTTTCCTTTTAATAACCATGCTTCATTTGCCGTGGTTAATTTTATCCAGAGTGGAGCTGCTGTTGTACCGCTGTTGTAATAATAACCTGTGCCCTGACCTCCTGTCATACTTGTGTTTGTATTATATACTAATAAGGATGTTGCCGGAGTTGTTATTGTAACAGCATCTGTAACACTTGTTAAGCTTACTCGAGGAATCAATAATCCTTTGTTCGTAGCAGTAATATCGAGTTTTGCTGAAAAATCGGGTGTAC
>CAZPBT010000104.1:0-10021 GCA_964584555.1 uncultured Chitinophagales bacterium | reverse complement strand
TTAAAATTAATGTTACTAACTTTATAAGTTGGAATGCACAGCGACTTAACTCTCATATTTTCAGCACTTTTTACGGCATTTGTGCTTACTTATTTTTTTATTCCGTCTATCATCAAAGTGGCGAAAATAAAACACTTGTATGATGTACCGGATGATCACCGCAAATCTCATTCAGATGTAATTCCTACATTAGGGGGCATCGGTATTTTTGGCGGGTTTATGATTGCCTTTTGCTTATTTGCGAATTTTTCGTTGGCCAACAGGGAGATTAAATATGTTTTGGCTGCCCTTTGTTTCACATTTATGTTAGGCGCTAAAGATGATATTGTTGATTTGGTTGCCAATAAGAAATTTATCGGGCAAATATTTTCTGCCGCTATTATTGTGGTTTTGGGCAATATCCGCATTACCAGTATGTACGGTCTGTTTGGCATTACATTTCTCGATACTTACAGCAGTATTTTTTTATCTATACTCACAATTATCTTTATTGTTAATGCTTTTAATTTGATTGACGGCATCAACTTGTTGGCAGGCAGTATCAGTATAGTTATATCCGTTGCATTTGGTGCATGGTTCTATGTATACGGATTTACTGATTATGCTGTATTAGCCGCAGCGATGAGCGGAGCGGTACTGGCATTTTTAAAATACAACTTTACTCCGGCACGAATTTTCATGGGCGATTCGGGGAGTATGTCCATAGGTTTGCTCGCCGCAATTCTGGCGATTCAATTTATAGAGATGAATGAACTTATTCTAAACAAAGGCATTAGTATAGGTCAGCCAATTGTAGCCTCTCCTGCCATGGCAATAGCAGTATTAATTATTCCGATTTATGATGCTTTAAGGGTATTTACTTTGCGAATCATGGCAAAAAAATCTCCATTTGCTGCCGACAGAAATCATATTCATCATAAGTTACTAGACATCGGCTTGAGTCACTTACAGGCAACTGTCATTTTGATTGTCGTTAATATCTTTTTTATTGTTACTGTTTATTTGCTTCAAGACTGGGGAAATCTTGTACTTATCATCCTCGAAATTCTTATGGCAACTCTACTGACGTTGTTGTTGTTTTTAATAAAAGATAAAAAAAAAGCAGAAGTGAAACTACCTAAAAGAAATGTGGATTTGTCTCTGCATTAAGGCATAAAAGACTATTTTCTTAATCTTGTTTTGCCGCTCCGAAACTAAAACCCATCGTAAACAACAATGGGAAATTTCCAAATGTGCCCCTGTAAATCGTTTCACTATTATTGATGACACTAAACATCGCTTGTAAGTTGAAGTATCCCACTTTTCCCATTGGAACGGAATAACCGGCACCAATCAGAAAATGTGGAACGGTTACTCTCTTATTATAATACACGTATGATGGTTTATTAATTAAATCAAATTGCGCCATAGCATACAATCCTCTGAAAATATATCCTTTGGCATATACATCCATTCCGGTTACAAAAAAATTGTATGAAACCGTATTGCTAAAGCGATAATGCTCGTAAATAAATATCGGACCCGCTCCCGCTTCTAATCGGTCTTTCAAAAATAAATAACCTACAGTCGGTGAAATATTGATATAGGTATAGCTGCCAAACTGTAAACCAAAGTTTCCGCCAAGCCGAAGATGGCGCAATCTGTCTAATTTTTTTTCTTGTTTAGTACGGGCATCTTCATCTTGTGCTTGCTTTTTATCCGTCTGCTGGTCTTTTTTTGTATTTTCTGTGGGAGCAGAGCCGTTATTGTTTGAAATTACCGTATCACGGATGGTGGTTGGCTGATAAATTTCTTCCTGTGCTTTTAAAGATACGGAAGTGCAGAACAGAACCGATAAAAACAAGATTGCAGATTTCATTTTTTAATTTTTATTGAATGCCTTAATTTAGAGCAAAAACTGTGCATGAAATTAATTACTCCAAAAATAACGGCATTTTTATGCATTTTCACCCTTTATAAATTAGGATTTTGTCAATTAACACTTGAAAACATTTTTTTATATAAGAGATATGAGCCCAAATTGCTCGATGAAATTCATTTTTTAAACCAAAGTCCACAATTTGCAATACTGGAAACTACAGGTAAACAACAAAATATCTGCCTGTACAATGCTCAAAATAAGCAAACGAAAAAAATTCCATTGATGCTTTCCGACAACTGGAGTAATTTCTCATTTTCAAATTCTGATAAATATATATTACTGGAAAGCGATCAGCATTATATTTATCGCAGGGCATATGAAGCCAATTATTTTATTTTGAACGAGCAGCATGAGCTGCAAAATATTTATGCCAATAAAGTAATGTTTCCTCAGTTTTCTACTGACGATTCTAAGATTGCATTTGTGTCGGAAAATAATCTTTTTTACAAAGACCTTAAAGCTGACAAAATAATACAAATAACTAAAGACGGAAAGCTAAACAATATCATCAACGGAAAAAGCGATTGGGTATATGAAGAAGAACTTCAATTGACACAAGCTTATAAGTGGAGTCCGAAAGGAACACAAATTGCCTATTTGAAATTTGATGAAAGTAAGGTAAAAGAATATTCTTTTCCGGTGTATGGCAGTGGGAATTACCCGCAAATTTTTACCTATAAATATCCCAAAGCAGGCGAGGAAAATTCAAAAGTTACACTCTGGCTTTATGACCTCAAAAAGAAAAAAAATACGGCTATAAAATTACCGACAGATTATGAGTATATCGCAAGGTTGTACTGGAATTTTGAAGGAGATGAACTCTTGGTTTTGACACTTAATCGGAAACAAAATGAGCTTCAATTGCTCTCTTATAATTTGTCCTCAAAATCGTGGCATACTTGCTATAAAGAACAATCGGATACGTATATTGATCTGCCGGATAATGTGCTTTTTCTGAAAGATAATTCTTTCTTTATTACATCTGAGAAAGAAGGCTATAACCAACTCTATCATTATACAAAAAACGGCGAATTAATTAAGAAAATAACTACAGGTAAACAAAATATAGCTGCACTCTACAGCGTGGATGAAAAAACAAAGAAAGTATATTACCAATCGGTCGAAAAAGAGGGATTGGAAACCGCAATAAAACGGTGTCAATACGACAACTTAAATCAAGAATTACTAAGTCAACTACAGGGTGATAACAGTGCAGTATTCTCCAAAGATGGTAGTTTTTATTTCCAAACCTACTCTAGTGACAGTACGCCTCAACAAATTTCATTACATAATTTGTCGAATGACAGTTTTGTTTTGTTGATAGACAATAAGGCATTAAAAGACTCACTTAAAGGTATTCCCAGAAAAACCTATACGACTTTGCCTGTTAATGGCAATAATCTGAATGCCTATTTGATTAAACCGGCCAACTTCGACTCGACTAAAAAGTATCCCTTATTGATGTATGTTTATGGAGGGCCGGGAAATATAGAAGTCAGCAATAAATGGCAAAGCAGCCGTTTGCTCTGGTTGAATCTATTAGCAGAGCAAGGTTATTTTATTGCCTGTGTAGATAATAGAGGCTCCGGTGGCAAAAGTTCAGATTTTAAGAAAACTACATATTTACATCTAGGAAAATATGAAACGCAAGACCAAATTGCGGCTGCACAATATTTGGGTAACTTGCCCTATATAGACAAAAGCCGAATCGGGATTTTTGGCTGGAGTTATGGTGGTTTTATGGCTGCCAATTGTTTGTTTGAAGGAAATGACGTTTTTAAACTGGCTATTGCCGGAGCTCCAGTCAGCAACTGGCGTTTTTATGATAATATCTATACCGAACGGTATATGCAAAAACCAGAAGAAAACCAGCAGGGCTATCAGGAGTATTGCCCGGTTGCTTCGGCTAAAAAACTTAAAGGAAAATTTCTGTTAGTGCATGGTACGGCTGATAACAATGTGCATTTTCAAAATTCCATTCAATTAATTGATGCCCTGCAGCAAGCACACAAGCCATTCGACTTGTATATTTATCCAGATAAGGCACATAGTATTTCGGGATCAACTACAAGGTTTGACTTGTATTCAAGACTGACTCAGTTTATTTTTAGCAATCTATAATTACACAAAAACGGTGATTTTTTAATTAGTTGCCATGACAACTATTCCGTAACATTTAGTTTACAGAATAGATGCAACGACAACTTAACTTTGCACGTCATTTCAGCTAACTAATATTAATAAATATTCTAATCTTTTAATTAACGCTAAAAAAAACAAAAATTTTTATGAAAAAGATCGTTTTAGTAATTGCTGTGTTATTTGCCATCGCAGGTAATACCTTTGCTCAAGTAGAAAAGCAGATTCAGGGTGAAGCCATGAATGCTGCAGAAAAGAAAAAAATGGATGATACCCTTAACGGATGGAAGTTTGGTGGTATGGGCGGTTTGACATTTAATCAGGCTGGATTTAAGAACTGGGCACCGGGTGGAGTTAATTCATTTTCTATGCTATTTAATTTGAGACTAAGTGCTGATTACAAAAAAGGAAAACACTTATGGCAAAACTGGGCGGCAGCAGAGTATGGTTTGCAATTTATCAAAGGAGATTATTTCAAGGTACGCAAAAATGCAGACCGTTGGGAAATTTTTTCCAAGTATGGTTATAAAGTTTATAAACCACTTTATGTTGCAGCCTATGCAGATTTGCGTTCACAATTCAGTAAATCGTATACTTATGCCGATACAACAAAAACACTGACATCCAGATTTGCTTCTCCTTTAACGTTTGAAGCGGCCATTGGTTTGGACTATGTTCCCAATGCACATTTCTCTTTGTTTGCATCACCATTGGCAGCGAAAATTGTGTATGTAGGAGATGATGCTATTGCAATGGCAGGAACATTCGGTAATGCCTGGCCAAAAAAACACAGAGATGAGTTTGGTGCAGTATTAATAGCCACATATAAACAAGATTTCTGGAAACAAAATATCAGTATATTGTCAGTATTCAAAGTGTATAAAAATTATTTGAGATCAGACTACGAGAAAAGTGCAACAATCAACAGTTTTGATAATGCAGGTAAAAAACACTATCGCCAAAACTTTGACATTGACTGGCAAACTACACTCGGTTTAAAAGTGAACAATTGGTTGTCTGCAAGTGTATTCATGCAACTGGTATATGATAATGATGTCATCTTTGCAAAAGATGCCAATAATATTACCAGCACTAAAGCCCAATTCAGAGATGTAATTGGCGTAGGTTTAACTTACCAAACGAACTACTTCAAAGCAAAAGGCGAAAAAGCAAAAAAACTATAAACCATTAACCGCCAAATGAAAAAAGCCCGCATTTTTTTGCGGGCTTTTTTTATTTATGTACGATTAAGATTCAGGTTTATATATTCACGCTGTCACCAATATTGTAATGATTTTTTTCAATACCGTTGCGGGAGATAAGTTCGCCGATAAATCCGGCTAAAAACAACTGCACACCGATAATGATGACCATAATACCTAAATAAAATAGCGGACGGGAGGCGATACCTACTTCCTCAAATATCAATTTGGAAACAGACAAGTATAATAAAATGAGAAAGCCGACAAAAAAAGAAAGTACACCCAGGGTGCCAAATAAATGCATGGGACGCTTACCATAGCGACCAACAAACGTGATAGACATCAAATCTAAAAAGCCGTTTACAAAACGCTCTAAACCAAACTTCGTCACACCGTATTTGCGCTCCTGATGTTGCACAACTTTCTCACCAATTTTCGAAAAGCCGGCCCATTTGGCAATAACCGGAATATAACGGTGCATTTCGCCATAAACTTCTATGCTTTTTACCACTTTATTTTTGTAGGCTTTCAGTCCGCAGTTAAAATCGTGCAGGTTGTCAATGCCGGAAACCTTGCGCGTAGCCGCATTAAATAATTTGGTTGGTATGGTTTTGCTTATCGGGTCATAGCGTTTCTTTTTCCATCCTGATACCAAATCATAATCCTGCTGAGTAATCATGTTATATAATTCCGGTATCTCTTCCGGAGAATCTTGCAAATCGGCATCCATGGTAATCACCACGTCGCCTTTAGCCTGTTGAAATCCTACATGCAAGGCGGCAGATTTGCCGTAATTCCGCTGGAAAGATATACCTTTTATATTGGAATTCGTTTGCGCTTCTCTGCAAATGACTTCCCAGGAATTATCCGTACTGCCATCGTTTACAGCAATAATTTCATAGGTGTAATTATGCTCCAGCATCACTTTTTTTATCCAGGCAAACAGCTCCGGCAGCGACTCGGCCTCGTTGTATAATGGTATGACTACAGAAATATTCAAATCAGCTTTTTTTCAATATCAGCGCAAAGATAAGCGAAATAAACATACCAATGGCGCTGTATAACATTAATACCGATGAAAAAACGCCGCTTCCGTCGGGTATCATATTGATTTTTGTAATTTTCTGAAAAATGGAATAAAAGGTGATAACGAATAAAGCCAGTACGAGGCTGGCCATCCATCCGCCTAAAAATGCCTGCATAATACTCAGTTTGTTGCCTTGTATTTTGCGCGATAAATACTGATACATCACCACGGTAGTCAATATGGCAGTCGTCTGCAAAATTACGGCTTGCATATTGCCAAAAGGCATCTTCTTTACATAGGCTAAAGAATAAAAGGCAGCAAAAAACAAGACGGAAACAAATGCAGAAAAGAGTGCGATGGTAATACCGCTGAGTACACCTCTGGGGCTGTAGTCCTGTTCATTATTTTCCATTCAAAAATACTTTATCTTTTGAAAAAACCGCTTTTACAATTCCTTTTAATTCCGAGCCTGTAAACGGCGTATTTTTTGATTTGGAACGAATATCTGTATCTGCAAATGTCCAGTCTTTATCAAAATCAATCAGGATAAAATCTGCTTGTTTTCCGGTTTTTATCTGATAATCCAAACCAAGTATTTTTCTGGGGTTTACGGCTAATACATCTATCAGTTTTTCTTTTGAAAGGTATTTGCTTAAATGTTTATGCAATAAACCCAGCGCACTTTCCAGCCCGATAATGCCATTCAGCGCATATTCAAATTCCAGATTTTTTGAATCGGTATCTAATGGGATATGTTGGGTAGAGATACAGTCTATGGTGCCATCTGTCAACCCGGCTATTAAAGCATTTCTGTCTTCTTCTGTTCTTAACGGAGGAAATACTTTATAGTGAGAATCATAGCCACTTACTTCCTCATCTGTCAACAATAAATGATGTACAAAAACCGAGCAAGTAATATTCAGTTTTTCTGCTTTCGCATTTCTGATTAAGTCCAGACTTTCTTTTGTAGAGATGCCTGCTATGTGCAATTTGCCTCCGGTATATTTTAGGAGCTCAATATCGCGCTGCAAAGCACTGTATTCCGACACGTTAGAAATGCCATACATGCCCATTCTTACCGATACCTCGCCCTCGTTTACTTGTCCGTCACCCACCAGCGTGGCATCAAACGGCATAGTGATGATAAGTCCGTCAAAGGGCTGCACATATTGCAGTGCTCTGAGCATGACACCACTGTTTTTTATACTGTGCGGCATATCGCTGAATGCAACAGCACCTGCATGATGCATATCCAGCATTTCTGTCGGTGATTTGCCGTCAAAATTTTCTGTAATTGCACCAACTGGCAAAATAACAACACCTGAATTTTTTGCTTTATTGATGATGTATTCTACTTGAGCTTTGGTTTGTGTAATGGGAGAATTATCTGCCGTGGCACAAATGGCGGTATAGCCTCCTGCCAGTGCCGACTGGGAAATGGTGCTGATGTCATCGCGGTATTCAAATCCGGGGTCACAAATGCTAACATACAAATCGCAAAAAGCGGGAGCAATATGACAACCATTAAAATCATAGACTTGAGCTTCCAAATCAGAAATGGACGATGCTATTTCTTTTAGAATGCCATCTTCAATCAATAAATCTGCTTGCTTATCATGAAAATCATGTCCGGGTTGCAGGAGTATGGCATTTTTTAGTAGGTGTTTCATCTTTCAGATTCAGTTTGCCGCAGATGATGCTGGTTTCCAAAATCGTATCAACAAAATTTCTGCTAACAGAAATAACAGTGCCAAAATTACGCAAACTTTCCAAAATAAAACGCCGTCTTTTATTTGTTTTACTTTTGCCGAAAGGTTTACGGAACTGTTATCCAGTATCAATTGATTTTTTAAAGCGTATTTATTTTTCAAATCTTCTTTGGATGCAAATTTCAAGACCGATTCACTCCTGTCAAAATTAAAGGCAGCTACGCCCAGCATTTTATCATTATTGGAAATGGAATAATGCCCGTCGCTGGGCAAAATCTGATTGACATGTAAAAGCAAGGTGTTGCCAATTGATCTGTTTTCAGGAATAAATTCGTTTTTGCCATTGGTTAGCTTATAAATCTGCTCTCCGGTAATGTTTTCGTTTTTAAGCTCAATTAAATTATCTCTCCCGATGGTATAGTATAAAGGAGTTGTGTTTTTTTTGTAAACTGCAAAATTATAAACCATTGGAGCAAATATTGCTGTAGCTTGCAAATTAGAAAAATCCGAATTAAGCGGAACTGCCTGTACATAAACAAATCCACTGCCGGCATCAAATTTTGTAACCAAAGGCGAACCTAAATTAGTGCTCAATAATTGACGTTCCTGTAAATTGCTGTGGGATAAAATGGGATAAAATTGCTTGATTTTAGGTGTTTCCACGTTTTTTGGCAACGCACTGAAAACACTTTTAAAGATGTCTTCTTTTAAGTTAATCTTGTCAACTTCTCCGTTTTTAGTTTGCATAGCTCCCAAGATACCTGCATTTACGGAAGAAAGAAATGCATTATATGAAGTAAGATTAGCATTTTCAGCCGGGATGACATAGATATTACCACCGTTGTTTACAAAATCTTTTAAAGTGGAATTCAAACCGGAGCTGATATCACTCAGCTGATTTAGTATAATAAGCGAGTAGTTTTTTAATGTAGAATAATCAACTTGTCCCTTGTTCACCCGATCGAAAACAAAATGCTTATCACCTGCAAAAATTGATGCTATATAATTGCCCGATGCAGCATCTTCTATATCCAGTACTTTCTCGTTTTCCCGGATTGTAAATGCAAAATAAAAATGATCGTCAAACGTAATCGGATAATCATTCAATTCTATTTCACCCTGCTGTATGCCCGGCTGTGTGATGGTAAAAGAAAAGGAATCTACTCTCGTATTGCCGGCCGGAATATCTACATCATTGATGGCTTTTACTTGCCCGTTGATTTTAATACTTACCCGTAGTTTTTCTACATTGGAATTTCCTGAATTAACAAGCCTTACCAACAATTTATTGACAGCATTCAGCGTAAATAAAGGTTGTTCCATCCAGCAGGAATCGACAAAAATATTTTTTTCCTCGTCTGAAGAAAGCGGTAAAAAGTAAGCCGTATAATTAGTGTCTGAAACATTAGCCAGCATGTTTTTTTGAAAATCAGAAATAAAGAAACCCAATTTGTTCTTCATACCGGCCGACTGAAATAATGCCGATTCTTTTTGGGCAATTTCATTTGTGGTTTTCACGGCAGAGGTAAGTTCTACCTTATCTACGGCATCAATAAAGTCCTGTTTTTGCATCCAGCGCTGGTGAGAGCCTTCCAAATCATTGGTCAGCAAGGCGAATTTATCTCCGGTAGTAAAGGCATTGGCTATTTCCTTTGCTTTCGATTTTGCCATATCCAGTCCGGATTCACCGGCTTTCTTCAAGCCCATAGAATAGGAGTTGTCAATATAAACAGCAACGGCGGAAGCACCTTTGTTCAACTTCGCATTTTTATCGCCAAAAAAAGGCTGTGCAAAAGCCAACACTAAAAAAAACAGAGCCAAGAAACGAGAGGCTAAAATCAGTCTGTTTTTGAGTTTGTCAATCGTTGTTTTTTCTTCATTGACTTGCTTTAAAAAGCGGATATCAGAAAAATAGATTTTCTTATATCGCCTGAAATGAAATAAATGAATAATAACCGGAATAGCCAGTGCAGCCAACGCCAACAGAAACCATGGAAACACAAAATGCATGTGTCAAATATAG
>CAZPBT010000103.1:4504-10044 GCA_964584555.1 uncultured Chitinophagales bacterium | reverse complement strand
AAATCAAACTGAAACCAAAATTTTTAGCTCATTTTTGGTGGATGCCTGTAATGCTTTTAGTTTGTCTCTTTATCGGAATTAGTGCAATTTACAAATGGAAAAATAAGTAGCTTATTTTAATCCAGCTTTTGCCGAAATTTCCAACATGCGGTCTATCGGAATTTTGGCTGCCTCTCGCAACGTTTCTTCCATCTGCAATTCTGGTACTTCGTATTTCAAACACAAATATATTTTTTCCAATGTGTTTAACTTCATGTGTGGGCAATCATTGCAGGCACAGTTGTTTTCCGGCGGTGCCGGGATAAATGTTTTATTGGGTGATGCTTCCATCATCTTATGCAATATACCCGTTTCGGTAGCCACTATATATTCTTGTGAGTCATCTATCATGGTATATTTCAGCAAGTTGGTAGTAGAACCGATATAGTCTGCCATATCGAGCAATGCGGCTTCGCATTCCGGGTGTGCAATCAGTTTGGCCTCCGGGTACTTTTCTTTTAATGCGATAATTTTATCCAACGAAAAAATCTCGTGTACCATGCAAGCGCCATCCCACAGCACCATATCTCTGTTAAGTTTTTTTACCAGATACGCCCCCAGGTTTTTATCCGGAGCGAAAATGATTCCTTGTTCTTTAGGAATGGAGTTGACTATAATTTCGGCATTGGAAGAGGTAACGATATAATCGCTGAGTGCCTTAATATCTGCCGTGCAGTTGATGTAAGAAACCACGGCGTAGCCGGGAAATTTTTTTTTGAAAGCGGCAAAATCTTCCGCCGGACAACTTTCTGCCAAACTACAGCCGGCATTCAAATCGGGCAGTATCACTTTCTTGGTTGGATTGAGGATTTTCGCTGTTTCTGCCATAAAATGCACGCCTGCAAACAAGATAATGTCAGCTGTTGTTTTTTCGGCTTGTTGTGCCAGTTGCAGACTGTCGCCGATAAAATCTGCGATGTCCTGTATATCTGCGGTTTGGTAATAATGAGCTAAAATCACTGCATTTTTTTCTTTTTTCATGCGGTCAATTTCAGCAAACAAATCCACAGTCGGGTCGATTTGCACGTCCAAAAATCCGCGCTCCGGAAGTTCTGCCAATTTATCTTTGATGTCTGTTTCGTTTGTCATGATGGTCGATTATGAAATTCAAAATTACGTTTTTTTTTGAGATTGACTAAAGTAGCTGCGACAGCATAAATAAAATAAAAAGTATTTAAAAGAATTTTTTATTATACTTTATTAAGGGTGTGGATTCGTTGAGAAAAAAATAATGTTTAATGATAAATGTTTAATGATAAATGTTATTTCAGCGTTTTATGCACATGTTATGCACTTAGAATAAGTTGTTTGTTTTCAGTTGTTTGGAAATTTTTTATTGCATTTGTTTTTGTTTATTCAACAGTTGTGGATGGTGTTTGTACACATGAATTGTGGATAGTTTAGGGCTGTTGATTGTTGTTTTTCTTGTGTATTGACTGTGTTTAAAATAAGGAAAACTACTCTTGCCGGTGGAACTATTTTTACAGCAAAACAGCACTTATAAAATGTTGATTTTAATTCACCTTTTCTCACCTAAGCCGGTATTTATACACCAACAAGAATGTTGAAAAATAGTGTAATAAACTAAGGTATTCCGGATGAAATTAACAGGCATGTGTATAAGTGTATTTTAGGATTGATACAGTTTGTGGAACACAATATATTGTTTCACTTTTTCCACTACAAAAAAATCTATTCGCTTATTTTCTTTAATCCGTTGTCTTATTTCGGTGGAGGAAATATCCATATAACCGCAATTGATTTTTTTCATGCTGTATTTTTCTATATTCCCGTTTTCATCAGTTAACCTGGTATTTCTAGAATACACCAATATTTTAATATTATCACTTATCCATTTTGCTTCTTTCCATTCATGAAATTTGTTCACGTTATCTTCTCCGATAATGAGCTTAAATTCTGTTTCCGGATATTGTTTTTTTAAAGTTTTCAGCGTGATATGTGTATAAGATGGTTTATCCAGTTCAAACTCTATTGTACAAACTTTGAAATAATCAATATCGTTTATACTCAAATTCAACATTTCTAAACGCTGCTGTTCATTAGCCAATTCCGCATTTAATTTAAAAGGATTTTGAGGAGACAGCACAAACCAGATTTCATCCAAATTTGCTTCTTCCCGCATGCGTGTGGCCACCAATAAATGCCCGATATGTACAGGATTGAATGAACCAAAAAACAAACCTACTTTCATATTTGCATGTTTATTATACTGTAATAGATTTCCTCCGTTTTACTAATCATCATTTCTTTGTCGAATTTTTGTTGAATCATTTCCATTCCGTTTTTGCTTATTGCTGAACACTTATTTTCATCTGTTAATAACGTATTTATTATTACTGCAGCTTCATTTTTGTTGTTGTAAATATATCCGTTTTTTCCATTTTCTATCATTTCTTTTGCTGTTTCAAAATAGCGGCAAACAACGGGTACACCTGCTGACATGGCTTCCAGTACTGCAGTACCTAATCCTTCTTTATTGGAAGTAAACAAAAATGTTGATATACTGTTGTAAAATGCTTTCATGTTTTTTTGGAAACCTATAAAACGAATTTTATCACTTTTATACTGTTGTTTATAAGCATTGAATTGCGATCCATCACCGGCAATGACCAAACAGGCATTTTCATTTTTTTCACTTACATTTTTAAAAATGGCTATTGCCTCCTCTATATTTTTTTCTTTTTCTAAAGCTGCTGCTATCCCAATAAGTTGTGCTTGTTCAGGCAGTTGATATGTTTTATAAAAAGCACTTTTTAGTTTATTTTTTTCATCCAGTTTAGTCTCAAATTTTGTTATATCCACACTGGAATAAATAACCGCCAAATTCGATTTTTCTTCCACAACATTTTGCATTACTTGTTGAACAGTTTCACTGATGCATATTATTTTTTTTATACCGTCGTCATTGTATTTTTTACGTGTCAGCCAGGATGAAGATGGTTGAAATAGTACTCGTCTGTGTACCACAATTTTCCATTTTTTTTTATCCATTAATTGACAACAATATGCCAAGGTATGTGCTTTGCTGTCATGCACATGGATGATATCCGGTATTATTTTTTTTACTAATTGCAGTACACTAAAAAAGGAAAGGTGATTCTGTATTCCATAAAATTCGATATTATTTTCAGCAGCATATTTTTCAAAAGCACTGTTATGCAAACCAATTACAACTTGATTCAATTTTTTATTTTCCATCAAATAGGCTAATTGCTGTTCGCCGCCGCGCCAGGATTTTGCCATAGTGATGTGTACTATTTTCAACATAAATCAAACCGACTTTATTTGTTTATTGTTGTCCAAATAACCTAAAATAAATACTATTAAAAACATGGAAGTGCCTAACTGATTTTCTAAAAAGGCTTCCCACAAACAAACGAGCAATACATTCAGCACTAAGATAAACCAAACGATTTTTTTATCGGATAAGAAATAAAAGGCTATATAAAGAAGTGAAATAACACACAAAAAGCCAAATGTACTTCCGCAAGCTGCTAAAATAAACAAGTACTGATTATGTATTTTTGCCTGAACATCTTCTTCAAATTTCGGATATTTTTGTTGGTATAATTGTTGCATTTCTTGTTTCACATCGCCTATACCTGCACCGTATATTTTATGTTGCTGAAATATTTTATAGCCTAATTGCAATGAAATAATCCGTCGGGTATCAGAATACTGGTTTAAAGAGTCATCTTGATTTTCAAAAGCCTTTTTTCCTGTCAGTGTATAATCGACTTTATTTTTCAGATATGGATTTTTATAGACATTTATTAGCGCAACTACGATTAGCAATAATAAGCTCAATGCCAGTTTTAAATATTGTTTTTGTTCTATTTTTTTATAAATAAAATAAATGACTAAGGAGAGATAGGTTAAGATTAAACCACTTCGTGCTATCATTAAATGATTGACTAAAAAAAAGAATATACCAGCAGCTAAATAGATTCCTTTTGCTGTTTTATTTTCAGTTATTTCATACAAGCGCAAACAAAACAATATTCCAAATACCAACAACAGCGAAAATGCAATATGATGGACTAATGTAGGAACACTTTGCCCTACAGATAATCGCATTAAAATATCAAAATCTTGTAAACTGATTTGATAAAATGTCCAGATACATGCACCTAATAAAGCCAGCAAAAACCATTGCATCAAAAATTGCAGTTGCACGAGTTTTAAAAACTGCACATATATCAGACTTAACGGAATAAGTATGAACGGTATTTTGTTTTTTAAAACCTGTAAAAACTGTTGCTTATCAGCCGACCAAAACAGTGTAATTAAATAAGCAAAAAATATTAGCTGTAAACTTATCAGCAAATACTTTTGCTTCTTGCTTAGTAATTGAAAATTTGCTTTTATATTTTTAAACCCAAACAAAAAAAGCAGTCCGAAGCTATACGTCCCTACACTTTGCAAAAATTTGGAATAAAATAAACCGACTATCCAGAGAGCTATACAGCAGGTGGCCAATACAGATATGTCGATTTTACGTTTAATTGCGGAACTTTATCAACAAATTTACTGTTTATCCGTTAAAAATATTCTAACTTTATGACCGTTGTGTCAGAATCCCTTATCCATAAAGAACGCCTTTTTGAGAAAGAATTTATGCCTCATGCCGATGCGTTGTATAATTTTGCTTATCAACTGAGCTATAACGATGATGATGCCAATGATTTGGTGCAAGAAACCTATATGAAAGCTTTCCGCTTTATTGATTCTTATCAGGCGGGAACTAATTCTAAGGCATGGTTGTTTAAAATATTGAAGAACATATTTATCAACGAGTACAGACGTAAAAAGCGAGAACCCGAAAAGATAGATTATGATGATGTGATTACCTTTTCGGATGAAGATGATGATAACAGTGCGGCTTATTTCGACTTGCGCGAGGATATGTTTGACAATATGATGGGTGATGAGATTACGAATGCGCTGAATAAGTTGCCCATCGAATTTAAGACGGTGATTTTGTTGTGCGATATTGAAGGATTTACTTACGAAGAGATTGCAAAAATTATTGATATTCCTATCGGAACTGTCCGCTCAAGATTGCACCGTGCCCGCAATATGCTCAAACAATTACTGAAAGACTATGCCGATCAGATGGGATTTGAGGATAAGAATTAATGATGAATGTTTAGTGTTGAATTCTTAATTCAATCTAATATAATTTTAAATAATAATTAGTATATATTTTTTTGTCTAATTACAAATTACTTTTTCTATGCGACCTGTAACTCATATCTGCACCAATTGCCTTAAGGACATTCAGCTTATGCTGGATGGCGAATTAGACAGGCATAAAGAAAACCAGCTTAGAGAAGAGATTGAAAAATGTACCACCTGCCAGGCGTATTACCAAGAGCAGTTCAACTACAAAAAACTCATTTCGCAAAAAGTACAACGCCGCAGCTGTGGCGATGATTTAAAAGATGCACTCCGCTTGCGAATAAGAGGATTGGGGTAAT
>CAZPBT010000103.1:0-4404 GCA_964584555.1 uncultured Chitinophagales bacterium | reverse complement strand
TGTGGCGATGATTTAAAAGATGCACTCCGCTTGCGAATAAGAGGATTGGGGTAATTATGGATTACATCATTAGACAAGTTAAACTTGTACAGTTGAATATTATTGCTCTGTCACTTATTATTATTCCATTTTCAATACTTCTACTTTTATCCAACTATTTTATTTTAAATGTAATTTCATTTATTACAATAATCATTTTCATTTGTATAGCGTTTGTCTTATTGTACTTTAAAAATAATGGAATCTTACATGTTCGAATGAGCACAGAAGGTATTTATTATAATAAGGATTTCGTTCTTTGGTCAGAAATTAAGGGATATAAAATCAAAAACGATGCATCTATATTTCGTTGTATTTATTTATTCACTACAAACAAAAAATTAGCTATCTGTCATAGAAAAAAATTTAGTGATATAGATGATTTAGATAAATTTATATTGGATTTTGAAAACAAAATTCAAATTTTAAACAATGAAGGCTATTCCATTAATAAGATACCGATATTTATAGATTCTAAAATAGGCATGTTCATTATATTCGCATACCTTTTATTAATATCTATTATCTCTATCAGTTACTTTATATTCAACCAAATCACTATAAAGTCGTTCTTTTTACTAATTATAGGAGTTATATATTTATTTATATTACTTTATTATCTTTTAACAAGACCTAATACACCACCCGAATAATATCATCTTTTACTTCAAATAGGGCTTCGGGCTTTTTACTCAATACATATTTTCTGAATTCTTCCAATGGCGGATAGCCTACTTCCCCAATAAAACAACGGGCATCATCTATTAATAAAATATGCTTGTATGGTGAAGCAAATATGGTATCTATCTCAGCATAAATGGGACAACCCGTATTTCCAAATCCGGTATCTCCACCTGAAAAATGACCATCTAACCAAAACAAAGCAGGTGCTTTTAGTTGTTGAACTAATTCCGGAAGTTTTACAGAGCTGTCGCCCAGCAGCAATTTTATTTTCGTATTGTTCTTAAACCTTTTTTTTGCCAGCTCGTGTATAAAATCCACAATCTCGATGCTGTATAAGGTATCAAAATTGTTTTGCACGGCTTCGAGCATATCGCCCAAAAAGGTTCCCGTTTCTATAAATGTTTTTACCTGATATTTTTTACCATAGCTTTTAATGGCATCTTGTTTTACTACATGTGGAGGTGGTACGGGGTTTCCGGCTTTATTCCATTTCGAATAGCGATAACTGTGTACAAGTCCGTAGATATTGTCTTTGGCAAACTGCGGCAAAGCAGAAAATATATTTCTGAAGCGATATCTTTTTTCTATGGCTTGTTGTTCTACGGACGACATATTTATTTTTGTGTTGAAGTTTGAAATGGGATAAAATACGTCTCGCTGAAATCGCGAAACTCCATGGCATTTTGCGGACAGTTGCGGACATATGGCTGTAACAAACGATAATCAATATCGTAGTAAATAGGCAACATTACTGCATCATCTATTTCCTGCTGGTCGGCTTTTAGATAATACTCATTTATTTCTTTAGGATCTATGCTGTTTAACGCTTTATCTAAATAAAAATCGTATTGCTTATTTATGTATCTGAATGAGTTTATACTCGTTTTTACATTAATATCATCAGGTACATATTTGCTGTGAAAAAGATTTAGAAAATTTTCTCCATCAGGATAATCTGCCACCCATCCTAAACGATAAAAATCTGCCTTAGCACTTTCTACGGCTTCGGTGTGTTGTGCCCAGGGAATCATCAGCAATTCCATTTTTATATTCAGGTTTTCTTCCAGCATTTTTTTAATGGCTTCTGCTACAGATATATTTCTGCCGCCACCACTATTAAGTTGCAATATTATTTTTTGCAATCCTTTTCCATTTGGATAGCCGGCTTTTGCCAAATATTCTTTTGCCAACACGGGATTGAAATTATATCCTTTAACTTGTTTAGCATCGTATGTGCCGGTACCCGGAGGTATAGATCCGTATATAGCAGGAAAACCAGTGCCTTTTAGCGTATATTTGCAAAGTCTTTCTCTGTCAACAGCATAACAAAAAGCTTTTCGCAAGTTGATATTATTAAATATTTTACCCTGATGCTGAAACCCATAATACTGTAAGGACATAGTAGGCATGTATTGCAACTGAAATTTTGCAAAAGCTGGTTGCAGTTTATTATCAGGATTTACTATTTCACCAATCATTTCCAAGGGAAACTTATAAACCAAATCACTTTGTCCTTTTTGAAATTCCAGCAACTCATTTTTCTTGTCTTTGATAAATGAAACTCTAATGGCATTCAGGTATGGAAGTTGGTTGCCATATTCGTCTTTTTTCCAGTAATTTTTATTTTTTTCTAAATATACGGCCTGATTGGCTCGAACTACTTTTAGATAAAACGGACCTGTACCAACGGCATGTTCTATCAATTCACCATATTTTTCAATAGCTTCATGCGGATATACTTTTGCAAAAGCCAAACCCAGGCGAGGTAAAAAAACTGAAAAAGGTTTATATAGTTCAATCTCTATAGTGGTATCATTAATGACACGAACACCACTTACGCCATCTTTGGGAATTGTTTTTTGTTCGGTTAATGAATCGTATTCATTCGCACCTTTCACTACATCTTTAAAAATCCAGAAACCCTGATTGTCTGCCGGGTGATGAAAGCACAATCTGTCGAAACAATATTTTACATCCTGTGCAGTCATTTTTCTGCCTTTTCCTTCCGGAAAACAAGCATCATCCTGAAAAAATACATTATCATGCAGATAAAAAGTATATTTTGTTTTACTTGCATCTATAGTCCAGTATTTAGCCAGATTTGGAATAACAGCCAGGGTGCTGTCGTCAAAAGTTACCAAGCCTTCATAAATTTGTTCGATAATGCGGTGTGCGGTTACTTCCGTAATATTGAGCGGGTAAAGCGTTTTAAAGTATTCTTCTTCGTTATACCTAAATGTGCCACCATAATATGCACCTCCTTTAGCAGGGGTTAAATTAAATTCTCTTTTAGAAGCATCGCCACATGATACCAGTAAACAAGTAAAAAAAAGAATGATGATATTGCGCATAGGATGACTAAGTTTTCAAAAATACAAAATATTGGTCTTGTTCACTAAAAATACTGAACTTTGCTTGATGAAAACGATACTCTTATTATTTATCTCGAATACCTTTATGGCATTTGCCTGGTATGGCAATTTAAAGAATGTACATTTGAAAATGTGGCATGCCATTTTATTAAGTTGGGGTATTGCTTTTTTTGAGTATTGTTTTATGGTGCCGGCAAACAGAATTGGTTTTCGTACATTTTCTGCCTACCAGCTAAAGCTGATGCAAGAAGTGATATCACTGTTTGTATTCGTACTGTTTGCGTATTTTTATTTAGGAGAAAAATTCAAGTGGAATTACGCTATTAGTTTTATGTTTATATTTATGGCCGTATTGTTTATGTTTAAGAAGTAATTATTTTAGCTACTTGAAAATTCTTTCAGACATATTACTTCCATCATTTTGTGCATCTGTAAATGTTACTTCTTTTGATGGTATTAATACTGCTGAACATATTCCTTTAGAGATTGACTATTTTAATTTTTATAACGCTATTTCTTCAGTTTATTCTTCAAAAATAGAAGGAGAACCTATTGAATTAGATAGTTTCTTTAAACATAAATTTTTAAATATTCCATTTCAACAAAATTATACAGAAAAAGCAGATGATTTATTTTCCGCTTATCAATTTATTTTTTCACACAGCCTCACTTACGATAATGTTTTACAAACCCATCGGTTAATTTCACAACATTTATTACCGCCGGATCAACAGGGAAAAATCAGAACTAATCTGATGTATGTAGTAAATAAAGATGGTGGAATTGAATATGTTGCTGCAGCACCCGGTATCATTCAAATGGAACTTACTGCATTATTTGAGGATATTGAATTTTTATTAAATGAACCCTTAGATTTTAAAGCTGTTTTTTATTATGCTGCTTACATACATTTAGTGTTTGTAAAAATTCACCCTTTTCAAGATGGGAACGGCAGAACAGCACGACTTTTAGAAAAATGGTTTTTAAAGGAGAAACTAGGAGATAAATCTATGGCTGTTCAACTTGAAAAGAATTATTATAATAACTTAGAAAAATATTATTTAAATATTAAAAATATAGGCATTGAATATGATGAACTAAATTATGCTAATGCTTTAGATTTTTTATTGATGACAATAGAATCACTACACTAATTTTTACCCGGAGCATTTTTATCCTGAAAATTTTTTATTCCTGGCTTTATTGTATTTTTTTCTTCTTCTCCTGTCTCCTCATTACTTTCATTATTCGTTTTACGTGGAACAATTGTTGGCATGCTGAAGTCTGCTTTCACGGTTTCTTCAGCATC
>CAZPBT010000102.1:0-10240 GCA_964584555.1 uncultured Chitinophagales bacterium | reverse complement strand
TGCAACATAAACCAACTTTAGGAAACGGATATTAATGTAAATAGTTTGATAGTTTAATAGTTTAATAGTTTAGCAGTTTAATAGTTTAATAGTTTGAATATTAACTAATTAACTAATTAACCAATTAACTAATCAACCAACCAATTAACTAATCAACTAATCAACTAATTAACTAATTAACTAATTAACTAATTAACCAATCAACTAATTAACTAATCAATAAATTCTCCCTATTAAATTCCAATGCATGCATTGAATTGTTAAGTTTTTATTACTTCCATAGCTATCTTCTTAGAGTTGATGTTCTTTTGGCTAACTTTATTCTTAGTAAAAATTTAATTTATTATAATTATGGCAAACAGAGCAATTAAAAAAGTAGCAGTTCTTGGCTCGGGTGTCATGGGTTCCGGTATCGCATTGCACTTCGCCGGCATTGGCTGCGAAGTCTTGCTGATGGATATCGTTCCTTTTGACCTGAAAGAGGAAGAAAAAAACAATCCAAAAGCACGTAACCGCATTGTAACGGATATGTTCAATGCCGCATTAAAATCCAAACCGGCTCAGGCATACAGTGCCGAAGTTCCAAAAAGAGTTACACTCGGAAACTTTGATGACGATATGCCCAAAATCAAAGATTGTGACTGGATTATCGAAGTGGTTGTTGAACGATTAGATATCAAACAATCTGTGTATCAGCATGTAGAAAAATTCCGCAAACCGGGTACATTAATTACTTCTAACACGTCCGGTATTCCAATTCATCTTTTGGAAGAAGGATTAAGTGAAGACTTTCAGAAAAATTTCTGTGGTACACACTTTTTCAATCCTCCGCGCTATTTGCGTTTGTTAGAAATCATTCCTACTCCAAGAACATCTCCTGAAGTAGTAGATTTTCTGATGCATTACGGCGACAAATTTCTGGGTAAAGAAACTGTATTATGTAAAGACACTCCGGCATTTATTGCCAACCGAGTGGGTGTTTATGCCATGGCAAAAGTATTCCAGCTTACTGCAGAATTAGGCTTGACCATTGAAGAAGTGGATGCCCTTACAGGCCCTGCTATTGGTCGTCCTAAAACAGGTACATTCAAACTTTCTGATTTAGTAGGTAATGATACCGGAACAAAAGTAATGATGGGTATTAAAGAAAACTGCCCGAATGACGAGCAAGCCGGCGCTTTTGAAGTACCTAACTATGTGCAGTTTTTATTAGACAATAAGTTCTTCGGAAACAAATCCAAAAAAGGATATTACTATAAAGACGAAAAGCGAAACTCGTTTTCACTTCGTTTAGATACGTTGCAATATGAACCAACAGGCAAACCAAAATTTGCTTCATTAGATGCTGCTAAGAAAGTCGAATCTCTTAAAGAAAAAGTAAATGCATTTATCAAAGCTGACGACAAAGGTGCTCAATTAGTAAAACGTTCTTTAGCCGGTTTGTTTGCTTATGTATCTAACCGTGTGCCTGAAATTTCTGATGTGCTCTATGCCATTGATGACGCCTTGCGCGCAGGTTTTGCCTGGGAAGTTGGCCCGTTCCAGTATTGGGACATGGTAGGTGTACAAAAAGGCATTGATTTGGCCGAAGCTGATGGATTAAAAGTTGCAGATTGGGTGAAAGAAATGCTGGCTGCAGGGAATCCTTCTTTTTATAAAGTAGAAAACGGAGTTCAACAATACTACGACCAACAGTCTAAAACTTATAAAGCAATTCCGGGTGGCAGTGCTTTTATTATTTTAGATAATTTGCGAGGCAATAAGCCCGTTTGGAAAAATTCCGGCGGTATCATCCACGATATCGGTGATGGCGTAATATGTTTAGAATTTACTTCTAAAATGAATTCTTTGGGTGGTGATGTTTTGCAATCCATTCAAAAAGCTGTTGAAATAGCAGAAAAAGATTATAAAGGTTTGGTTATCGGAAACGATGCAACCAATTATTCAGTCGGTGCTAACTTGATGATGATTGCCATGATGGCCATGGAGCAAGAATACGATGAACTGGATATTGCCATTCGTCAGTTCCAGCAAACCATGATGCGCCTGCGCTACTCCTCTATTCCGGTAGTTACTGCACCGCATGGTATGACTTTAGGCGGTGGCTGCGAAAGTGTCATGCACTCGGATAAGGCTGTAGCTGCCGCAGAAACATATATCGGCTTAGTAGAAGTTGGTGTAGGTTTATTACCGGCAGGTGGGGGTACAAAAGAAATGACCTTGCGTGTTTCTGACTCTATCACAAACGGCGACCCGATTATTCAAACTTTACAAGATAATTTCCTAACGATAGCCATGGCTAAAGTGGCCACGTCTGCTTTTGAAGCATTCGACAGCAGTTTGTTAAGAAAAAATGTAGATATGGTAGAAATAAATAGTAAGCGGGTTATTGCCGAAGCTAAAAAAGAGGTTTTGTTTATGGCAGATAAAGGCTATACACAACCTGCATCTCGAAAAGATATCCAAGTGCTGGGTAGAACCGGCTTGGGTACGCTCACCGTAGGTGTTGAGTCGTTTTTAGCCGGTGGATTTATTTCGGAACATGATGCTAAGATTGCGAAGAAAATTGCATTTGTGATGTGTGGTGGCGACTTATCCGGACAGACTGCCGTAAGCGAGCAATATCTGCTGGATTTGGAACGTGAAGCCTTCTTATCACTTTGTGGCGAAAAGAAAACATTAGAAAGAATCCAGGCCATGTTGCAAACAGGAAAACCATTGCGTAATTAGTAGTAAGATATAAGTATCAAGTAGTAAGAATGAATAACTATAAAGAATTAATAGTTTGGCAAAAAGCAAGAATGTTAGTAAAATCAATATATAGAATATCTACGCTACTACCATCAGAAGAAAAATTTGGATTAGTAAGCCAAATAAGAAGATGCGTAGTGTCCATTCCTTCTAATATAGCAGAAGGTGCAAGTAGAAGTTCTAATAAAGAATTTGCTTATTTCTTAGAAATTGCTTACGGTTCTAGTTTTGAATTAGAGACACAATTATTATTATGCGCTGATGTTGATTTCTTACCAAAAGATACAGTTAATCATACTATAACAGAATTACAAGAAATACAAAAAATGATTTATAAATTAATTAAAACAAAAAGGTCTTAATACTTATTACTAAATACTTAATACTCAAATTATGACAGAAGCATATATCGTGGCCGGGTATCGTTCGGCAGTAGGAAAAGCCAAGAAAGGCGGTTTCCGATTTTATCGCCCTGATGATTTGGGCGCGGATGTGGTAAAACATTTGATAGCATCAGTACCGGGATTAGATCCCGCAAGAATTGACGATTTAATTTGCGGCAATGCCATTCCCGAAGCCGAACAAGGTATGCAAATCGGCAGGATGATTGTATTGCGCGCCGGATTGCCTTTGAATGTGGCAGGTGTTACCGTAAACCGCTATTGTGCCTCCGGCTTGGAAACCATCGCCATGGCAACTGCAAAAATTAAAGCCGGTATGGCAGAATGCATCATTGCCGGTGGTGTAGAATCGATGTCGCTGATACCGATGACAGGCTGGCGTACGGTGTTGAACTATGGTATAGCACAAACCCATCCTGATTACTATTCGTCTATGGGATTAACGGCTGAAGCTGTTGCTACACAATACAATATTTCCCGTGAAGCGCAAGACCAGTTCTCTTTCAACTCTCATCAAAGAGCAATCGCAGCCATTGAAGCCGGAAAATTCAAAGATGAAATTGTTCCGGTAACCGTGGAAGAAATATTTGTAGATGATAAAAACAAACGCAAATCCAAAAAATTTACGGTGGACACCGACGAAGGGCCTCGTAAAGATACTACCTTAGAAGGATTGGCAGCCTTGAGAGCTGTATTTGCTGCAAAAGGAAGTGTAACGGCGGGCAACTCTTCTCAAACTTCTGACGGAGCTGCCTTTGTACTTGTAATGAGCGAGAAAATGGTGAAAGAGCTCAACTTAGAGCCGATTGCACGCTTAGTAACATCTGCAGTTGTTGGTTGCGAACCGCGTATCATGGGCATTGGTCCTGTGGTAGCCATACCGCAGGCACTGAAACAAGCCGGGATGAAATTAGAAGATATCGAAATGATAGAACTAAATGAGGCATTTGCTGCTCAGTCTTTAGCGGTTATTCAAGAAGCCAAATTGAATCCGGATATCATTAACCCGAATGGAGGTGCAATTGCTTTGGGACATCCGCTTGGTTGTTCAGGTGCGAAACTGACTGTTCAGTTGATTAATGAAATGCGTCGTCAGAATAAAAAATACGGCATGGTGAGTGCCTGTATCGGCGGCGGACAAGGCATAGCCGGCATTATTGAAAGATTGAAATAATACGCTTCGCACCTAATGCACGCTTCGCGTCCTTTCGAGTGAAGCGAGAAATCTATAGATTTAATTTATAAAAAAACGTCAACTAAAAGTTGGCGTTTTTTTATTTCCATAAGGGTTCTTTTTCCCAGTCTAAAGGAAAATGCATTGCAAATGGAGATATATTTGAATATGTATTAAATAATTTTATAATGTCATTCTTAAATTTATTTGAAGGGTGTACATTGCATAAAAGATACTTGATTAAGCAAAGCATCATATAGGTTCTGTTGTTTTGAGGTGGTGTATTTACCCATGCGAATAAGTGTTTCTTGGGTATCATAGGATTTATTTGCATTACTCTGTTCCAAAGTCTGGTGTGATGAGCACATATATTTCTCAAATATACTATGCTGTGTAACCAACTGCCAAAAACAGAATCAGATAGGCCAAAATAATGTGCTATATCACGTTTCTCTTTACATGATATTAAGTTAGAATACAACTTAGACAGGCTTCCAAACGAAGTAATTTCTAAAATAATCCAGCTAGGTGGCAGAGATTCAATGTAATTTTTTTTAAAAGCAAAAATAAATTCTTCATCACTTCTGTCAAATTCTTCTTTTATTTTGTCTAAAGTCTTTGTGTGAGAATTTTGATTTCTGAATAATTGTTGATTTTGATACCAAAATGCACCATAGGAATGACTTAAAATGTATATCATTTTTGCTCGTATAGCAATTTCAATTTTCTCTAAATTTGAAAGAACGAGTTTTCTTAGTTCTTTATCAAAACAATATATGTTAAATGCAGTATCAAATGTTGAATTGTTCTTAAAAATATGTTTTTTCTTATCTGCTAATAATGGATACCAATATCCGCTAAGCCTGTAATAACTAATGTTTTCTAATAAAAAGAGTGCCTTGTCCTCGTCGTTGATTAATAAGCCTCTGGCTTTCAGTTGATCAAGTTGTTGTTCGTAAGTTAGCGCTTGCTTATTAAATTTAATTTTTGTCATGAGTTTCAAATTTAACAAAAAATAGAATCTAAATTACTCGAAATGTTTGTATCTTTGTTTCAACATGCTCACCCCGCTTCCCGTTAGAACAGCGCGCTCAGGGTGAGCTATCTATTTTATTGAATCCCTTATATAATTCCTCTTCATTTCTTAAAAATATTTTTTTATTCGTTTTTTTTTACTTTTAAATAAAATTATGTATGAAAAACTTAGCATTTCAATATTTAGTTCTGCTTCTGTTTGCTATTATTACTGCCTGCTCTTCAACAAAAACTCAACATACTATGGACATTTCAAAATCAGAAATTTACAATAAAAAAACAGACGGAATTTTACGTGGCGAACTCATCATAAAACCTTATGAGAATAAAAAAGGAAAAATAAACAGCGACATCCAGGAATATTATCTACGTTGCTCTGCCGATGATTATTTTATCAAATTCTGTGAGTGTAAAGTAAGTAAAGAGGACATCATTGCCCATTATAATCCGCAAAAATTAATCAACCCCATAGCTGTTAAAGCAAAAATTCTCTCCGGAGAATGGGATAGTTGCAATACAACAGAGCGAGTGCAATCGCGAACGGGAAAATATGTACAAATCTTGGAAATAGTCAATGAATAGTTAGTTTCATCCCATTAATTTATACTGTTTTATAGCAATATATTCAAAATATGTATTATCTTTGAATTGGATGAACGCTAAAGCTTACCATATCTTATTTTTATGCCTTGCATTTATTTTTTTTACATCCTGCAAAAAAGATAAGATTGTAACAGGCTGGAAGCCGGTATATATGTCTAAAGACAGCCTTCATGCAATTCGCAATTTAGCCCCGCAACCCATAATTAATTCCGGAAGTATATACAGCTGGAATAATTATCTCTTCGTAAATGAACAATATAAGGGCATTCATGTTATTGACCAAACAAACCCTGCCAATGCAATCAACATTTCGTTTATTCAAATCTGGGGAAACAAAAACTTCACTGTTTACGATAATGTCTTATATGCAGATAATGGCAGCGATTTGATTACAATTGACATCAGCGATGTACTACATGTTACCGTACTTGATATTCAAGAAGGCGCTGTCGGAAATTACAATAATTATCCTGATTCGATGGGCTATTTTGAATGTGTAGACCATTCAAAAGGAGTTATCACATCATGGGAAAAAACAACTTTAATTAACCCTAAATGTATGCGTTAATGAAAAAAATCATCATTTTACTGAGTATTGCCGTTATTTTGCTCCATCCTTCATGCAGTAAACTGGATGGCAATGAAACCCAATTAAACAATGGAAAATCGGGTTCTATTACCACTTTTGCTGTGGTTGGTGCATATTTGTACTCACTGAATAAACCGAACTTGGAAGTTTACAGTTTGGCAGATAAAGCCCATCCGCAAAAAGTAAACAGCATAGTTGTTGGTAGCAATATCGAAACGGTATTCAGTTATTTAAATAAACTTTATATCGGAGCTTCTGATGGAATATATATTGTGGATATATCGAATCCGGCGCAACCCATCGTACAAAGCAATGCTACACATTTTTATGGCTGCGATCCTGTCGTCGCTAAAGGTAATTATGCATATTCTACGGTTAGAAGTGGTCGAACTTGTAATAATAACACTGCCTTTTCAAGTCTGTTAATTGTATATGATGTCAGCAATTCATATTATCCTCAGGAAGTTGCACAAATCAATATGCAATCACCGGCAGGACTTGGCTATGATGGCAATTACCTGTTTGTATGTGACGGCACTAACGGCATCATCGTTTTCGATATCACTATACCAGACCAGCCTTTAAAAATCAATCAAATCCATAATGTGAATGCCTATGATTTGATTACGAATAATGGCGTGCTTATCGTATCTGCCGGCGACAGTTATCAGTTCTACTCCTATACAGACATCAACCATATTGTTAAGCTTAGTCAGGTAAATAAAAACTAGTGCGTAAGTTGAAGTATATCGTATTGCTTGTCTTGTGTTATTTTGGAAAAAATGCCCAAGCACAAGTTGACACATTACCTCCAAATAAATACCCGCAAGTTTATGTCAAGTTTAATCCCATGGGTATTATCGTACCCATCCATTATCTGACAGCATCCGCAGAGATTAGATTTACGAAAAAACATGCACTCGAAACCGAGTTTGGCATCATCAATCCCTACACCGGATTTCCTTACTATATGCGCTTTAAAAATCAGACTGAAAATACTGATTTTTATAAAAGATGGGGATTTCGTCTGGTTAATTCGTATAAGATCTATTTCAGGCAAGACAAACGCAAAAATGTGGAGAAAGACCGTACGCCATATTTTGCCATTGATGCATTAACCAATATGCATCAGATAAAATCTGAAGAATACTATTGTCGGGATGGTTGCAACTTTCGACAATTATACCCTACTACAACACGTATCCTACATTTTGCATTTGGTTTTCGCTGGGGAATACAACGATTTATCGGAGCAAAAAAACGGGCTGTAGTGGATGCATACGGTGGACTTGGCTATCAGGCTTATTATATCAAAGAAAAGAGCAATGCCCCTGCCGATGCGGTGGCAACAAGTTCATCAGGATTACACAACATCCGTAACTTTTTTTGGTGGGGATTAAGAGATGACCGAATCCACCTTTTCAATATCATAGTAGGCGTTAAGTTTGGATTTTTGGCAAGAATAAGTAAGCACAAAAAAGTGCCTTATGATTATTTATTAAAATAATTATAGTCAATATTAATTTTGTATTTATTTATAAGTATTTGATTGTTTTGACTATTTATAGTATCTAATTTTTCTGACATAATTCTACTTTTGCATATTTCTTTTACCTCATCATAGGACTGTAATACTGGGTCTTTTTTTGTTAGTATATAGTATAAATATTTATACTCACCATTTGTAATAATATCAGAAAATTGCATTATACTTAAATTTTTAAAAACTTTAAATTCAGACATGTACTGGTATATTGTACGGTCTCTTTCATAGCTAATAATAAATCTGTCTTTATTTCCTAACTTAAAATTATCAAGCATAGATTGATCAGCTGCATAAAATTTAATTTTCTTTTTCACTTCTGAAATCGAAGAATCTGAATTATCGAAAATCATGGCTTGTAAAAAGGAATACTGACCATGTGTTACAAACTCATCTTTATGTTTCAGGTAATAATTCCTTATTTCCTCCTCAGATATATTTATGGATTTTGGAATATATTGGTCATATTTTAAGGCTAAGTATTTTTCGACAGCTATTTCTTTAATTAGTTCAATCTCAGCTTTACTGATAGAATCCGCATCTAATTTTAAGACACGAGCATGTTCTGCTTTTATTTTATTTAGTACATAATATTTTTCTATGTTTTTCACAAATATACTTGAAATATTGTTGTATGAAAAATCATAATTTATTAATTGTTCTGCATATATAAAACCGTCGTTAATTACCTGATTATTAACTTTGCCGTATATTTGTGAGTATATATTTAATTTATAAATAATAATCACAGAAAGTAAAAACAATCGGAATCTCATAGTATTTATCGAGATGGACTAAATGAAATAAATTGAGAACCATGACCAGCATTGTCTTCCAGTATTTTTGCATTACAGCTCAAATTTATTGCCGTAGTTGAATTAATTTGAAGGCCTATAGTTGCAGATTGTCCAGTAATATAACCATCCATACTATAGTATGTCACGGTAATCAAATTGGATCGTTCATACAGATGCACTTGACAAGAAGTATATCTTCCACAGCCACCATTATTTGACCAAAATGGCTGTAATGTACAATCTAAAATCCATACCTTGTTACCAGCATCACCTAATGAAGCAGTACGGGCTCTTGAACTACCCGCGATATACATATCATCCCAATAATAACATAATGTAGGCACACTAAAACTTGCTGAAGGAAGTATTGTATTTGAATAGGCTGTAGTAGTAGTTGAACCAAATTGTAAAAAACCATTACTACATATGGTTACTTGAGTATAGGCGGTACCATTGATGTAAAATGTAAATCCTAAATTTTGAACAGTATATGCGTCATCAGATCCACCAGTCCAAGTTACATTTGTAAAAGTAGTTGAAGAACCAGATCCTGCTGGTTGTCCACTACATGTTGTTCCTGTAGAATTTATATCATCAGTACTATATAAAGCATTTGATGCAACAGTCCAATTAGCGTCATTTGTAGCTGAGCTGTTTTTAAGTACTCCGTTAGCATCCGAAAATACTGGTCTGTTTCCAGTCCCGGATAAATTATTAACCGTAACAGCACCCGTATTATCAATACTTAGTCGTTCTGTAAATGTTGCTGCTGCATCTGCAGCTCCTGAAGTAGCAGTATTAGAAATAAACATTTTACCTGAAGTCGGGTCACAACCAACAATTCCGGCATAATTTGCTGTTCCATATTTCCATCCTCCATTAAAATAAGTGTTGAAACCGAGGTGGGGATAATTTGCTATTACATATAGAGGATTTGTACTTCCAAATCTTGCAGCGGTGTTACCTACTAAAGTATTGACATGTAAAGTGGCATTAGTTGGTGACACAGTTCCAATCCCAACATTTCCACCTGTTAATGCAAGATCATTGGTAGCACCTGTAGCACTACTAGAAAATAATATTTTCTGTCCTCCTGTTTGTCTGAATGTAACATCATTGGCAACACTATTAGTTATATATGACCCAGCAGCAGTAGGAATTCCAATTTCTAATTTTGTTGAACTTGCATTTTGCAATCTAATTTCGGGATTACTGGTACCATTTACATTTAATGCCGCCTGTGTTGAAGCAGCATTAATGTCAACTTTTGCTGATGGAGATGAAGCTGAAAAATCTCCAACCCCAACACTTCCGGTTACATATTGGTCGTCCGTTTTTGTTGCCTGG
>CAZPBT010000101.1:4872-10609 GCA_964584555.1 uncultured Chitinophagales bacterium | reverse complement strand
TAGAATTTTTTACCCAAATTTATACCTTTTTTCCCTAATGCGGATTCTGGGTTAAAAAGACAGATAAAATCTATACTAAGTTAATATACATTTTCAAGCGAAAATGCTGGAAATGGTGTAATTTTGGAAATAATAAATTGAACTGAAAAATTCTGCTTATGAAAAAATTATATACACTTATATCTTTTATTATTTTATTTAGTACTTCTATTGTTTTAGCTCAAGTAAATTTCACTTCTAGTAGTACTACCTATACACAAAATTTCAATACATTACCTAATTCGGGCACACCAACTTGGACAGACAATACAACACCACTTGCAGGCTGGTATAGTTCTAAAACAGGTACAACTTATGCTGTAGATAATGGTACTTTAAATTCAAATAATGTATATAGTTATGGTACAACAAGCGCTACAGATAGAGCACTTGGTGCATTATCAACAGCCACTCCACATAGATTTGGTATCAGAATAAAAAACAATGATGCTACTCTCACAACTACATCCATATCAATAACCTACACAGGTGAACAATGGAGGCAAAATAATGCTGCAACAGGAGCAAATCAGGTATTAACTTTTGATTATCAAAAAAGTGCAACTGCAATTAATACACCTAGTACAGGTTGGACAGCTGTTACTGCTCTAAATTTTACAGCACCACAACAAAGTGGGACTGGTGCATTAGATGGAAATTTAGCTGCAAACAGAGTAACTGGTATCACATCTACAATATCATTTGCATTAGCACCTGGAGAAGAAATGATTTTAAGATGGAATAAAACATTATCTAATAGCCCCGGTTTAGCAATAGATGATTTAAGTATTACAGTTAACTATCCTGCTGGCTGTTCTGCTCCTTCAACTCAAGCCTCATCACTTACTTTCACTTCTTTAAATCCACTAAACTATACAGTAGGTTGGACGAATGGAAACGGAACATCAAGATTGCTGATTGGGAAACAAACAACTGCACCTACAGACCCAACACAAAATGCTGATCATTCTTCTATACAAAACTCTACTTGGACAGCAGGTACAAACGAAATGCCACCAAGTGGCAGTACCATCAGAGTGCTGTATGATGGAACAGGAAACGCTGTAAATGTATCTGCTTTAACTGCTGAAACACAATATTGTTTTAATGTTTATGAATATCAGGGCTCTCATTGTTATAATCTTACCGAATTAACCGCATGTCGATATACATTAAGCGTAGAACCCACTTCTCATGGTACATTTTCTTCTTGTAATGCAGTCAGTTCAAGTCAGATAGACCTTGGTTTTTCTGCAGCAAGTGGAATTACCAATGCAGATGGTTATATTATTTTACAAAAAGTTGGTTCAGCACCGACTGGAACCCCTAGTGACGGGCAAGGATATACTGTAGGAGCGACAATAGGAGATGCAACTGTAGCCGCGATTGTTAACAGTACAGCAGCTACAACTCAATCCATAACCGGATTATCAGGAGCAACTAATTATTATTTCACACTCATTCCTTTTAACTGGAATACTACTAGTGCTGAAACATATAATTATTATACCACAGCAACTATTCCTTCAACAAATTGTACAACACTAACGCCTGCATCAACAGCATCAGATATTATTAATGATGTTACTTATGGTTTAACATCCAACTTTGATTATAAATTATGGCAAACGGCATCTCCACAATCTAGTACTGCTGACGGGTTAGGAATGTACAATATTATTATTAGAGATGGTGGTGCTACATCTGATGCAGATGCCCTCCCGACAATATTAAATGCTATCACATTCAATTGTCCAACATTTGCTAACATACGTTCAGCAGCGTTATTTACAACTACTGGTACACATGTTGCCAGCGTTGCTGTTTCTTCTGCTAATATTACTTTTACTGGATTAAGTGGTGTTAATGTTACCGCACCTGATAATGGTAATATTGAGCTTATTTTGCGACTATCATTTAACAATACACCTGCTACTATAACAGATAATACTAAGATTGTATTTACAATCACATCTGCCACAGCGGCATCAAGTGCAACATCATCACAATTTGCATCTGCTAATGCAGGTGGCGCTATTTCAGATAATGATGCTGATAACGAAAACAGATTAGAAGTTACAGCAACAAAATTAGCATTTGTTCAACAACCGTCCAATACTACTAATGGCGCAACAATGTTGCCTGCCGTTACAGTTAAAGGGAATGATGTAAATAACATACAAGACTTAGACTACGCCGGAGCTGTTACTTTAACGTGTTCCACGCCGTCTGCTATGACTGCTGGTGGCGGACCAATAACTCCTGTTTCTGGAGTGGCTACTTTTAGCGGTATCATTCATGGAACTGATGGAACATATACTTTAACTGCAAGTGCTACAGGATACACATCTGCAGTAAGTAACTCCTATGTTATATCTACTTTTACATATATAGCTGGCGATTTCAGACCTTTATACGCTACAGATTTATCTTATAACGGGCAATGGGAATACTATAATGGTTCTGCTTGGGTAGCTGTACCTGATGGTAAGGCACCTCAAAATACTTCAACTACGATAGGACGTGTAATTATTAATAATTATGTAAGTGGAGGCGGTAGTGCAACCAAAGCATATAATTGTGATTTTATCATTCAAAATGGCGGTGAGTTAAATTTATTGGAAAATGATGTGCCACCTGTTGCTGCTGAAATGATTGCTGCTGGTAAAAAAATGGAAGTATTAAATGGTGGTATTTTACGAGTGGAAGGAGATATTGACATTGCAAGTACAGGAAACTTAATCGTACGTTCTGGTGGACAAATGTTTCTAAATCAAAACTCAATAAATAATACACATCCTATGTGGGATGGAGCTGAATTATTTGAAGGTGGATCTACAGTTACGATACAAGATTGGGATTTTTCAGCTTCAGCTACAGTTGCCAGCTTAATTAATATTTCAACTGCTATAACTAGTAACGCTAACGGTTGGAAGTTTGGAAAGTTAGTATATGACGTAAACACTGGAACTAATAATTGGGCAATAATTGGTGGTGGCATTGGAATTATCAATCTAACAGAAAATAATTTTGAAATTACTAATACTGCTTTATCTCAGTATTATATAACAGGTGCAACTAATAAAACTGGAACAAATGGCTTTGTTGTTAATGGTAATATGATTATTAGTAATGGAAGTTTTTCATTTGGTTCAAGTTATAGTGCAGATCCATTCTCACATCAATTTACAGTAAATGGTAATTTTGAATACAACGGAGATGATACGTTAAGAACACACTATATTGGAAATAGTAATCCAACTTCTTTAACAGGATATGTCAATTTTAAGAAGAATGTTACTGTTGCTAATTCAGCTAAATTATTTGCTTCATATAAAGCTACAGATAATAGCATTGTTGGTATTAATCTGAATGGAACAGGAACACCTGTACAGGAATTAAAGATATACCCAAATGTTGTAGCCGTACCCATTACAATAAAAACAGGTGCATCAGTTTTGCAAAAATCTTACGATATAACATTAAACTCTATAACATCTGTAATATCAGATTTTACCGTAGAAACTGGTGCTACTTATAACTGGGGTTGGGATGATGCCGGAACTACGCCATTAATAATTAAATTGGCAGGAACTACTGCCGGTACAAACAGATTTGTAACTCAAACCGATGCTACTCTAAAAATTACACATAACAGAGGGTTGATGGCAAACCCTGCTACTGATGCTTTGGGTAATGTACAAGGCATTGCTCAATCTAACAGAGTTATAAATACATTAGGAATATTTTGGTATTTAGGGAAAACGAACCAAAACACGGGTGACTGTTTTGGAACAGCATCAAATGGAAGAAATATTATTGTTGAACTTGCTAATAATTCACTCAATCTTCAAGCTACTGTTGCATTTGGATTAACAAATGCAACTAGTGCCTACAGACCTGTGGGTGGATTATTGGATATCCGTAAAGGTTTATTTAAGGAAATTGCAACTACCGGTGTTAATGCAGGATCAACAGGAACTTTATATATGGCAACTGGAACAGGTTATGAAGTAAAAGCCAACTCTACAAGCAATACAGATTTAATACCACGTATGGATGGAGTTACCGTGCCTTATAAATTATCTGTTTCAGGTACTAATGTTAATGGTGATGTTTATGGTGGAACAATATACTTAACTGGAGATGGTGCACAGTGGATAAGAGGTAACAGAACCTATGCCAATATGGTATTAACCAATACTACTGCTGCACTACTAACAAGTACTAAATACTTGTCCAGTAATTGTACAATCGACTCTATGTTAAATATTGCTAATGTTATTGGCTCTGTTATTGTAGATTGTATTGATGCATCTGGGAATCCTGTTGCATTTCAAGGAAATGGTGGATTGAATATGGTAAGTGGAAAATTACGCATCAAAATGCTAAATACTCCATCACCAGAATTAGCAGCAACAAACCCTAATACAACCTATTCTTTAACAGGTGGAACTGTTGAATTTTATGGTTCGAGTGCAACACAACAACAACAAATCAGAGGCACTTATGGGAGCCCTACAAAAGTAATTGCATATTATAATATAGATATTAATGCTATAGCAGCTAATTATTCAACTCCTCCTGCTGTTTCTACTTTAGATAAAGCAGGTAATGTCGACTTGTCTAGTAGTTTTACATTACAAGGTACATTAAATGTAAATTCTCCTGCAGTTCTTCGCATGGATGAAACGGACTTTATTTATAAATATTCAGGTAATACGACCAATACAGTTAATGTTAATTCAGGCGGAGGACTTTTATACGGAAGTCCATTTGGTATTACTACAGTTGCAACAGGCGGAACAGGCTTAGAACCAACGGTAGGTGCAGCAAATCCATCTGCAGGAAATGTCAGAACTAGCATAAGAAACTTTAATTCAGGTGCCAGCTATGGTTTTGTCGGAAACGGCACTATGCCTTCCGGAGATGGTATTCCTTCAAGTGTTGCAGGCCTTTACGTATATAAAACAGCTTCAGCAGATGTGGTTACTTTATCCAAGAGTGTTTTAGATAATGGGGTTTTAGCCTTGCATAATGGTAAAATCTTATCCTCTTCAACAAATAAACTAACACTTGAAACTAGTGCATCTATTGTTAATACACCAACGAATGCCGGAGGTGTAGCCAATATGGGTCACGAAAACAGTTATGTAATCGGTTTAATGGGGCGCAATGCTAATTCTACTTCGCAACTTGTTTTCCCAACTGGAAGTTCAACGGTATATGGTCCTTTTGCTGTTACGCCCCAAAATACGACTACACAAACTTATAATGGAGAATATTTTAGTACAGGATATGGCAACTATACCCTTGACCCTGCCAATACACCACAACTTGATCATGTGAGTTTAGTTGAATACTGGACAATTAATTCTTCTGTAACACCATCAGCTAATGATGATGCTAAAGTGAAATTATTTTGGAGAACACATAGCAGGGTGAGTCCAACAAATACGGATTGGAGCAATTTGCGAGTAGTGCATTTTGATAATACGGATTGGAACACAGAAGGAACATCGCCAACGATAAATACAACTTCTACAGCATGGGGTTCTGTTGAATCTGATATTTATTGTGATAATTTCTCTCCTTTCACATTAGGTACGATTACATCCAATAATCCATTACCTGTAGAGCTATCTTCATTCACAGGTACTTGCAATAACGATAATACGGCTACATTGAATTGGGTAAC
>CAZPBT010000101.1:1952-4772 GCA_964584555.1 uncultured Chitinophagales bacterium | reverse complement strand
GAAGTGTTTGATGTGGCAGGGAAACGTATTTACAATGAACAAATCACTTTGCCTCAAGGATATTACAAACACCATTTAGATATGGAAACTATTTTAGCCGATGGTGTTTATATTGTTCGATTGAATACCGGCAGTAAAATATATTCACAAAAAGTTTGGGTACATTAATCCGGTTTTATAAATCGGGCGATATACATTTTATCATTGCTTTTTACCTGAACCATATATTCGGCAGCTGGTAATTTGCTTATGTCTATTGAATTTAATTTCACAGCTGAAAAAGGTAGATTTTCTGCTACTTTACCATCTAAAGTAAGTATTGAAATTGTCATCTTTTCATCAGGTAAATTTGTTGGTAAAGCAAGTTTTATATAATCGCGGCTGACAGTAGGAAATACAGAAAACGGAATAGTTTGTAAGGTGTTATTTCTAACAGTAGTAATTGTGGTTGTGTCATAATATAAATCCAAATAAGGACCTTCAAATGCTGTCGTATCGCCATTGTAAAATGTAATCACATTGGTGTCATTAATACTCAACCTAAATTGGGTTAATCCTGTTTTGTTTATAAAAGCCAACGCATCTTCATTTAAATCAAATCGAAGTGCATAATCATTGCCTTGTAAACAACCAACGACACAAGCAGCGTCAGAATAATCAGCAGGCTCATTAAAATCACCGGACTCTACATTTGAAGAGCCAAATGTCCCATTCTTAATTTCCAGTACAAAATTATCCGGAAACGGATTCCAGTAATTGGTATATCTGTTTTGGATGGACTTGTTTTTCAAGAATAAACTGGCTTTAGTTATGCGATAATTATCAGGAATAGATGCTGTATTAAATGAGAAAATACCTTTGTTTTTAGATACACCATTATTGCTGACTACTATATTACCCGTACTGGTATTTCCATTCGTATTTACAGCTCCGTCATAAATCGTTCCCATAGAATAAATACTTGCCGATTTATTCCGTCTGAAATAAGGATTGATATACACCCGCATATAATAATTGATAAGTTCGGTATAGCCCATCGGTCCCAGATGATAAGTTTCCAGTCCATTCAATCCCATGGCGATATATGGTGTCGGGTAATTCCAGTCGCCACCCGGAAACGGAACACTATGTGGCGGGTAGGTGCCAAATGGTGCCACCCTGAGCGGTGTAGTTTGCCCGTATAGCCATTGCATCAAGCCCATGCAATTAAAATAATGGATGTAATCTTTACCGTCTCTTTGATATCCTTGTACCGTAGTATCCATGTGATGCATCATGTAATCTACTACCCGGTTTACCATATAAGGCGTAGGCTCACCACGGCTTTCCCATAAATCCCGATATGGATTCCATGGGTAATTGAGCAAGGCATCAACAAAATTAGGGTAGTCGTATCCCTGCCAGATAATTTGAGCATCTGGTATTTTTTCATGCAAAAAATCAAAAATACTATCCATGAATAATTTAGCATTTGCCAGATTATCATCCAATACACTAAGTGAATCTCCTGCATGTACACCAAATGCAGCATCGTTTCCACCCAGTGATACCATTATTAATTCTATGGGCCGGGCTGCGTCTGTATTTATCGCACTTTCTAAAGCAAAACGAGCTAAAGGGAATTGCCACCAGGTTTCAGCCTGCATTCCTATTAATGCTGTCGCGTCGCCAATAGCATAATAGTCAGCAAATCCGTATTTCGCCAACGCTGTATCATAAGCATGATAGATATAAGGGAATTGTGCCCAACTATCACCGACTACCCTTATTTTACATGATTTCTGGTGTGAGCAGGTGGTTTGGCTATAGCCATTAAATTGCCAACAAATGATTAAAAAAAATAAGAAGAAGATGTTTCGCATAGTTAAAGTTTCTTAAATTTATAAAATGCAGTAACTTAAAATTAGAGCTTTTACGTTTAGAATCAAAAGCATAGACATGAAAAAAAATATTTCAGCAGCATTTTTTTGGATAGTACTTTTGTCTGTAATAGCAAAAGAAAATGTAAATACACAACTGAACTTGAATGATGCTTTAAAATCAGGGAGAGTAAAATGCACCATTACTGGTAATGAAAAAAGTACTCACTATTTACAACCCGTCATTGTTCAGCTTGAAAATACAGATAAAAATAGTATAACCATCAGTATTAATAATGGTGATTTATTTATTCCTCAAGACAGTGTCTATCAAAATATAATTGTTACACAAGATGCGCTTTTTGTTTTACAACCCAAAGAAAAGAAAGTTTTGCCGATTTCAGGAATGTGTATAGAGCAATTTGATAAAGCAGGCTTAGGCACAACACATTATGCTTATGCAGCTAATAAAAATGATTCATTAAAAATGTTGTCTGCGTTTTTGCAAAAAAATAAATTGCAATCATCGTGTGCGCAATATGCCATGTGGTGTCTTGCCAATCATACGAATATCAATAGTGTATATTCATCAGACAGTACTGAAGAAAATAAACTAAAATCCTTCTTAGCGCAACTAACCGGAAAAACGTTTAGTGTTTCTGACAAGAATTATAAAAATTATTATTTCGCACCGCCTAAAGAGAAAGTAAGTGGCAAATTTAATTTCAATTTTTCCAATCCGGCTAATATACAAATAGCTTTATTCAATAAAAATGGAATTTTAGTACGTGAATTATATAACGAAAAAAATGTTCAGCCCGGTGCGCATAATTTCCAATATGCCTTTGATGCATCAGTATACACTGAAGATATTTATTATGTCAAATTTATAGCAGATAATGAAGTTTTCATCAACAGAGAATGGGATGTGAAAGCAATAAGAGATAAATTCAAACAAAAA
>CAZPBT010000101.1:0-1852 GCA_964584555.1 uncultured Chitinophagales bacterium | reverse complement strand
AGAAAAATGGGATGGAGTGCGCAATTATCAGGCGAGAAATAATTTGAGAGCCATGCAAAAAGGCGATTTGGCATTGTTTTATCATTCTAATATCGGGAAAGAAGTAGTTGGTGTAATGGAGATTGTAAAAGCAGCCTATCCTGACCCTACTACTGATGATGACAGGTGGGTTTGCGTGGATGTTTCCCCTAAAAAGAAACTGAAAAATCCGGTTACTCTAGAAAAAATAAAACAAACAGCGAGCTTGCAGCAAATTCCACTCATACGACATACAAGACTTTCTGTAATGCCTGTTACTAAAGAAGAATTTGATGTAATAGTGCTCATGGGAAATGATTAGCCAAAGCCTTACTATTCCCATTTTACTTGCTTCCATTTTGATTGGTAGGGATATAAAATAATGCTGTTTGCACGATTGAAGTTTTTAAATGTAACTATATAATTCCATTGATTTACGCTTACTTTCACATCCGGAGTTTCGTATGATTTGGCACCGATGCCCCAATACCAAAACCAACTTCCATTATGAACAAAACTGACTTTTAATGTACTGTCATTAAGTTGTTCTGCTTGCATACCATCATCTTTTGATACTTGATTAAATTGCATGACATCATACATTTTCCCTGTAAAAGTTTTTTTTCTCCTGTATTGTAAAGCCTCTTGCAGCCCCGAAGGATAAGCCCGCATCATAGGTATGCCTTGGTAGTTATCAGGTGTGCCTAATAAATATACTTTTTCATAGTTATAAGCATTGAATGAACATAAATAAGAAGAATAAATTTCTGCAGAACGCTTCCATAAATGTGCCATTTTAAAGGTGAAAAATAGATTCACGGAAAACAATATCAGCAGTAAAAAATAACGGAAAAGAATTGGAAGCTTATATAAAATTAAAACAATGATACCAAATATAAAAAATGAAGAGAGATAACCCAGTCTGTCATTTTCGCAATAAAATAATACAGAAAAATAAAGTTGTAAAACGGGCATGAGAGAGACAATATAAAAGCAAATCATCAATAACAAAGTGCCGGAATAAATATTGCCTCGTATGAATTTTTTTAAAAGGTAAAACAGACCCAATCCAGTACATGTAATCAAGAATAATGTAATTAAAGGACGTTCTGTAAAAGCAAACAGGAATGATTTCCATTCGTGAGGATAGAAGCGTACTAGTGCAAAATACTTGATAAAATAGTTGTAAATTTTAGAAACCGTTGATATGGAATTAAATCCTTTGAACGTATCTGAGCCATAATGCATGACCCATTGGCCATACACGATTTTACTCATTAGAAAATACAAAAAGATTAAACCGAATTGTGGTAAGAAATACCACGTAAACATTCTTGTTAAAACCGGTTTTTCCCTCTTGATGATGAATACAAAAAAACTCAGCAAGAAAATAAAAACGGGCATGACAATAATCTGCTCTAACGAAAGTAAACCGATGATAAACAATAGTATTGACGCAACAGGATACTTGAAATTGTTTTTTTTAATGTCCAGCAGAAAGAAGCGTATTGAAAGAAATAAGCAAATGGAAATTGTCATATACTGAATGCAAACCCTCCATATCAATACTTCATTGTGAAATGGTGAAACTAAAAAAAGCAATGATGTAAAAAACGCCGCTTTCTTACTCAACGCTTTATTCCAATAGGCAAATATCATCGTCAAAGTTTTATAGCCGACTAAGGCAGTAAGAGCATGTGCTAAGCAGTAAAGTAAATACCAAATGAGAGAATCAGAGCCGATATATTTATAAATGGGATAAGAAAATGCATGTTGTAAGTAACGAAAATTTTTCCCGCCACTGCAATGATAGTAATGCCAGTAATCACAATGA
>CAZPBT010000100.1:0-10686 GCA_964584555.1 uncultured Chitinophagales bacterium | reverse complement strand
ACGAATAGAATCCTGTCAGATCTAAAGCACAAGCTGTGCCCTCATAAGCAACATTAATACTATCCGACCAGTTTAATCCTTTATGAGGTGCAAGAGTGTTTGTTAAATTTCCAATATTAATTGTAGTATATCTGCCATATGTAGGTACTTGATAGTTGCCATAACAATTTCCATTTGAACAAGTTGTCTGACACGCACCGTCGTTAAAGTTGAAATTTACCTTATCAGAATTAACCAACGCATTAAAGTTATCAGTTTCAAATCCTTTCATCTGTATTTCCAAAATATCATTACTCGGATAAGTACTGCTGTCAACATAGCCGGGATCACCAGGATAAGAAGCGTTTTGAGAGCCATTTGGTTTCCATGTTCCACAAACACCATTTGCACCATTCGTAACATTTTCACATCTTTGCTCACAGCTCCAACCTGCTGCATCTCCTGTCGCACAGGAGGCACAAGTTCCACTAGGACAAGTATTTGTTGCAGTATATGAACCGTTACTGCCATTTGCAGGTCCACTATTTGACCTGAAACGCGCATGTACTCTGATTTCTATCGTTCCTGATTCAGTACAAGCCCCTCCGGTAATACCCAATAACAGCGTAGAAGTATTAAAACTCTTAATCGTTCCTCTTTGTACTTTATAATCTATTTTAATACGAGGATTCTGTGCATTAGAGTATACAGACAATAATAATAAAATTACAAAGTAAATACGATTCATACTAAACTAAAAATGGCGTTGCGTACTATAAAGATAGAAACAATTCCCAATAGGTTGCAAGCTTTTATGAAGTTAATATTAAGAAGTAAATTATTTGCCAAGGAATCTTATTAGCAAACTTTACCAAATTGTCATATCTGTAAAAATTAAAGGCGCTTGTCCCCATATAGTAGTTGTAAACTGCGTATCTTTGTACACTTATTTTTATTTCATGTTAAATTTAATTTTATTTGGTCCTCCGGGAAGTGGCAAAGGTACTCAAGCCGTAAAAATTGCTGAAGCTTTTAATTTATATCATATCTCAACAGGAGATTTGTTCCGCTCTGAATTGAAAAATGAAACTCCACTGGGGATAGAAGCCAAGAAATATATGGATAAAGGAGAACTTGTGCCGGATGAAGTTACCATTGGTATGCTTTCCAATAAATTAGATGAATATGCCGGAAAAGTGAAGGGCTTTATTTTCGATGGTTTTCCACGCACTGAACCGCAAGCAGAGGCTTTAGATAAACTGTTGGATTTAAAAAACACTGCTATTACTAAAGTATTGGCTTTAGATGTGCAGGAAGATGAAATAGTGGATCGAATTAAAGAGAGGGGCAAAACATCCGGCAGGGCTGATGATTTGGATGAAACAATCATTAGAAACCGTTTTAAAGTTTATTTGAAAGAAACCGCACAATTGGCAGATTATTATAAAGTAGCCGGAAAGTATACGGCAATATATGGCATTGGAACAATTGATGAAATATTTGAAGCGTTGAAAGCTGAAATTGAAAAATTAAGCTAAGCCCAATTTTTTTATTTTAATTCTGATACGGCACACACAATTCCGCTATCTTTGCGCTAATGGATTCTAATTTTATTGATTACGTAAAAATATTTGTACGTTCAGGAAATGGCGGAGCAGGTTCTGTTCATTTTAGAAGAGAAAAATACGTGCCCAAAGGCGGTCCCGATGGTGGTGATGGCGGCAAAGGGGGCAGTATTATTCTAAAAGGTAATAAACAGCTCTGGACGTTGCTCCATTTAAAATACCGAAAACATATACATGCTGACAATGGAAACGGGGGAGAAGGTGGACTGCGTAAAGGTAAAGATGGTGCTGATGTTATATTAGAAGTACCCTTAGGAACTATAGCCAAAGATGCAGAAACAGGCGAGAAAGAAGCTGAAATTTTAGAAGATGGTCAAGAAATAGTATGGCTTGCCGGTGGACGTGGTGGTTTAGGAAATAACCATTTCAAGACTGCAGTGAATCAAACGCCACGCTACGCCCAGCCCGGAGAAGAAGGCAGCGAAGGCTGGAAAATTTTGGAACTCAAAGTGTTGGCAGATGTGGGTTTGGTGGGCTTTCCAAATGCCGGAAAATCTACTTTATTAAGTGTACTCAGTGCAGCTAAACCCGAAATTGCCAATTATCCTTTTACCACATTAGTACCCAATTTGGGTGTGGTATCTTACCGCGATAACCGCTCTTTTATTATGGCAGATATTCCGGGAATTATTGAGGGTGCGCATGCCGGCAAAGGTTTGGGCGTGCGCTTTTTACGACATATCGAAAGAAATGCTTGCTTGCTATTTTTGATTCCGGCTGATAGCCCTGATATCAAGAAAGAATATAAAATACTGGAAAAAGAACTGAAATTATACAATAAAGAACTCCAGAATAAACCACGCGTCATTGGAATTTCAAAATCAGATTTGCTGGACGATGAATTAATTTCTATGCTGAAAAAGGAATTGCCAAAAAAAATACCGCATGTTTTCTTTTCATCACATACCGGTCAAAATATTCAGCAATTAAAGGATGTACTGTGGAATATGATGAATACACCTTGAAATTTCATCCTTGTAAAATTCAAATGCAATTTGAAATTTACAAGGTTACTTAATTTTATATAATTGCTTTTTAATAAATGTTTTAATGCCACAAATACGTATTCGGGGACGATAAAGATAGTCCACTTCTTCCGGAATGATGATGAAGTTTTTCTTGCAATCTAAATCTTCAATAGATTGATAAAAACCTTTACTGAGTGTAGGGGTGCTGCTGTATTTGATTTCGATACAAGCCAATACGATATGACCACGTGCCAAAATTAAATCGCATTCTGCACCGGATTGTGTTCTGTAGAAATATAAATCTATACGCGGGTCTTTGGCGTATAAAATCTGGCTGATAACATAACCCTCCCAGGAAGCACCCAAGTTGGGGTGATTTACTAATTGCTTTTCGTCTTCAATCGATAATAAGAAATGCAATATACCCGTGTCGTTAATATAAACTTTCGGGGATTTTACCAATCTCTTTCCGATATTTACATAAAAAGGCTGTAAACGCGTGATTATAAATGAACCTTCCAGATAATCCAAATAACGTTTTAATGTTGTGCCGGTAATATCTAAAGAACGACCCAGATTCTCAGCATTCAGTAAATTGCCTTGTTGTTGTGCCAGCATGCTCCATAATTTGCGCATGACTACTGCAGAAAATTTTACATCAAAAATAAAGGGTAAATCACGTTCAATATAGGTAGTAATAAAGGAACTCATCCATGCATGTCGCGTTACTCTGTTTTTGGCAAGCAGATGCTGTGGAAACCCACCTCGTATCCAATGTTGCATCAAGCTGATATTTTCTGGAATTTCATGTAAGCCTATCGGAAATAAATGACAATAACTGATTCTGCCTGCCAGACTTTCTGACGCACCTTTTAATAATTCCGGAGATGCAGAACCAGTTAAAATAAATCGGGTCGGAGTTCGCTTTTCATCTATCAATGCACGCAATAATACAAATATCTCCGGCAGTCGTTGGATTTCATCAATAATCACACATTCATTCTTATAAGCACCCAAATAGTTCTCTGCATTTAGTGCTAAGTGATTGAAATGGCTATTGCGTTCTAAATCTAAATAATGCGATTTCTTTTTTATTTTATGACTGACTAATTTTGTAAGCGTAGTCTTGCCTACCTGACGTGGTCCCAATATCGCTATAGCCGGAAATGACTTCAATAATTGAAGTATTGACTTTTCTATGGCACGTGTAATCATACTGCTAATATACTATTTATCCTTGTAAAATTCAAATTTTATTTGAATTTTACAAGGTAAAAATAATTCTGAATATTCATCATATTCTCTGTAAATACCATAAAATACTCATTTTTTTCTGTGAACGTTTAATTATATTTGTCGTATTGATTGCTATGCGTTTTTTGATGATCAGCATATTGTTCTTGATGTTTGTTTCTTGCACTCCTAAACGAGAAACTTCCTTTTATTACTGGAAGACGAGTTTTGATTTAGATTCGGTTTCAAATCTTTACCTGAACCAATTGCAGGTAAAAAAACTGTATGTCCGTTTTTTTGATGTTGACATGAATGGCAATAAACCACTTCCTCTCGCACATCTTGTAGTTAAACAGAAAGATGATAATCACGAAATAATCCCTGTCGTCTTTATTACCAACCGTACGATGTCTGAATTAAATTCGACAGAAATCAATAAATTGGCAAAGAGCATATTGCAAGAAATATATTTTATGAATCCTGCATTGACAGATAAAAAAATAAACGAAATACAATTTGATTGCGATTGGACGGCATCTACCCGGGAAAATTATTTTTATTTTTTAAGTCAATGCAAAAAGCTGAAACCCCAAATCCATTTTTCGGCAACAATACGCATGCATCAGATAAAAGATGTACAAACAACCGGAGTGCCACCTGTTGAGGAAGGCGTGTTGATGTATTATGCAACAAGTAGTCCATTGGAATTTAATATGCAAAATTCAATTTTAGAAAATTCTATAGCCGATAATTATCTGAAAAATCTACATAAATATCCCTTGAAATTAAATTTGGCTTTACCGATATACAGCTGGGCAATTCTTGAAAATAATTATGGTGAAAAACGATTACTAAATGGCATACGTGAGGAAAATATGACAGATACTACTCTTTTTTTACCGCTGGGAAATAATTTTTATTCGGTGAAAAAGGATACCTACTGGATGAATATCTATCTGTATAAAAACTATAAAATCAAAGTAGAAGAAATTACGCCGGAGCAATTATTAACGGCAAGTCGAATTTTTTCAAAAAAATATAAAAACAGGGAACTAAATACCTTGTTTTTCCAGTTAGATTCATCAAATTTGGTGCATTATTCCATAGAACAATTAAAATCAATCTCAAATCCTGATTTATGAAAAATTATATTCTTTCGTTTTCGTTTTTACTTGCCTTTTTTTCTTCTGCAAATGCCTGCTCATGGTATTCAGAAGATGAAGCCTTTTTTAATTTATTCAATCAGGAACTGATTACTGATAAAAACCTGATGCCTTTCTTGCTTACTTACGATAATATTTATTATAAAGAAGACTACTGGTCGCCGGGTATGCGCAGTTTGGATACAATCAATACCGATGATAATATTTTGGAATGGAAAAAATATTTTGATAATCAGATTTCGGAATCCGATTTGCATTATTTGGTTTATGATTCCAAAGTAAATGAGCTGTCGCGCATGCTTTCTTCTCAATCTGTTGCCAAAGAAAACAAAAAATTACAACATCCTGAGTTGTTGACTCCAAAAGGCACTGAAGCGCTGAAATATTTGCTGTTTGCCAAAACCTGTGAGCCTTATGCCGTAAAAATTAATCGCGAAGACAACGAATGGCAATATGTGGAAACAAGGACTAAATTGCCTAAAGCAACTTTTATGTCAATTGCCAAAGATGGTAACCAACTTTATGCTTCCACACAAAATACATCCATAAAATTGCGCATCGCTTATCAATTGGTTCGTCTGTCGCATTATGGCGGATTTAATGATGATGCCGTACGATATTTCAAAACATATGTAGAGCCTCTAAAAGATAAATCCCTTTTGTATTACTATGCGATGGAGCAGAAAGCAGGAGCCTTATTTAATCAGAGAAAATTTGATTTAGCAGCTTATGATTATGTACGGGTTTTTGCCAATACACACGACAGAAAACTGGCAGCTTATACCAGTTTCGCCATCTCTGACCAAATGAATTTCAATAAGGCATTAGCTTTGTGTAAAACACCTGAAGAAAAAGCAACCATTTACTTACTTCGCGGGTATGACAATTTTGCGAATCAACTCACGGAAATGAAAAATGTGTATGCTGTTTCGCCTAATTCCTCAGCCTTGGAATTGTTGGCTGTACGCGAGCTCAATAAATTAGAACGGAGTATTTTAGAGTTGCCCCGGCAATATGCAACAAAACAAACGTTTTTAAATCCTTCTGCTACATTGAAAACCAATTTGCAGAATGATATACTTTTTGTAGAAAAAATGTTGAAAGAAAACAAGCTTAAACGTACAGCTTTTTGGCAGGTTTATCTGGCACATTTATATTTTATGTCGGGCGACTATGCCAAAGCACAAAGCATAGCAGAGTCAGTAAAAAGCAATGAAGAACTTATTCTGGAACAAAAAAACAGAACGGCATTTTCGGCATATCTGGCACAGCAAAAAGCCATTGATCAACATGTAGAAAATGAAGTGTATAAACGCTTTGTCAATAATAAAGATGAGTTTGAACAAAAGTATATTTGGGAGGTAATGGGACATAAATATCTTGCACAAAAAAACTATGCCAAAGCATTTTTATGTCATAATGATTTATCTGGATTATATACCTCGTTGGATGTAAAAATTATTGATGATTTGATGAGCTTTGTTCAGCAACAGGATAAGAATGATATTGAAAAATTCCTGCTCGAAAAAATAAGTAAAACCGGCAGCCCGATGACAGCTTTAAATGAGCTGAAAGGTTCTTATTATTTTAAAACAGACGACTTGGAAAATGCGCTGAAATGGTATGAAAAAGTGCCGGATAATTATGCCTTTCTGAAACTGCATGAATGGGATTATGACAAAAATATAGCGATAGAAAAAGAGGGAAAATTTAACGGCTACAGCAATATTCCGGGCAAGATTTTCAGTACAGGCATTCAGCCCTATTTCGATATTTCTGTAGATAAAGCCATGACGGATAAGATGTATAAATCCTTTGATTTTATCAAAGAAAACATGACGAAGAAAGAGGTAGTAAAAGCGCTGATTGAATTGAAAAAAATAGCGGCAGGTAGTGATGAAAAAAGTGCGAAAGCCAATTTTTTATTGGGTAATTTTTATTACAACACTTCACCCGGAGGCTATTTTAGAAATATCATGTATTATGAAGCAGATAACTACTATTTATCCTATATCTATTCTTATGATGAAACAACTAAATTGCCCCTGAAAACACCTTATAATTATGATGGTGGCACAGGCTTGTTTTTTTATAATAATGTTGTAAAACCCGAAGCTTATTATCTGGCTGCTGAAAAAATATCCGGTGATCATGAACTCAAAGCCAAGTCTGTTTTTGGTGCATCAAAATGCGAGCTGGATATGAATTTTGCTAAAGCAGATTATGATTACTGGACGAACTACAGACTACTCTATTCGCCTGTTACAAGACCGCTGTTTACAAAATTTAAATCCAGTTATTCCAGTACAGCATTCTTCAAAGAAGCCAAAAGCAATTGCTTATATTTCGAATATTATCTGGCTGGGAAATATTAATTTATAAAAATAAAGTGATTGGATAATAATAATTTATTTTACGGTGTAGATTCTCGCTCATACAGAATTTATAAAATCATAGTTAGCATTATATATATCTATAATATAATTGTTTATAAAATAAACTACTTTTCTTATTTTAGTGTAGAGCATGGTCCATTTTCATTTGAAATAGTGAAAAACATGTCCAACCAACTTGGTTTTTTAGGAAGTATACATAGTGACTCATTGCTTTATTTTATATTCTTATCACTTTGTATAATAGCTATATTTTTTATATTTAATGTGTATTCAATTATTACATGTTTTATTCTTTTATTTGGATATATATTAGTTACAAACCGCTTCTTTCCCTACTATGACGGACCTGACACGTTGTTAATAGTTATATTGTTTAATATATTACTTGTAGAAATAAACATAAAAATTTCAAAACAAGTTAATCAAGACAGTGCAAATGAATTTGAGTTGAATTATAATTTTATATACGTTTTGTTGTTTCAAATTACTTTGGTTTATTTCTTTAATGGAGTCAATAAGACTGATATAAGCTGGTACAACGGTACAGCTATCAATTCAATGCTTAGTAATATATTGATTAATAAACCAACAGCATATTGGTTACTCAAGCAACCATTTTTACTTAAATTTCTAAATTATTTTACACTTTTATTTGAATTTACATGTCCATTTCTGATTTTCGTTAAACATAAGAGAGTCTATTTTAGACTTATATTAGTATTATTTATTCTTTTATTTCATTGGGGTATTTTTATCTTTGCAGATGTTGGTATGTACGTCTTTTTAGGTACGGCAAATGCAATATTATTACTCCCCGATTTGTTTTGGAAAAAAATTAATTTTATAAAATTAAACATTTCTTTTAGAACACCTAGTCTAAATAGTCCTTTAAAATTAGATGGACAAATTTTTAAAGTCAGTGCCTATGTATTTGCTATTTTATTCTTGTCGTTTACCCTTTTGTCTTCTGCTAATAAACAATATAAATATAATACATATCTAAAAAATGAAAATATAGATGAATTTTTTAGAAAGTTTTTACCAAATCCAACGTCACCATTTGCACAAAATTGGAGTATGTTTGCCCCAAAGCCTACTACAAATAACGGCTTTATAGTATTTGACACATCCTTGAGTGTAAAAGATAGTACGAGCCAAGAAACACTTATTGTAGTAAATAGTGATTACAAACCATATCCCCCACATCATCCATTAAAGATAATGTTAGAATTTACTGTTGCTAAGCTAGGCACTTCTCAGTTTTCTGATATACAAGAGTGGCAGCTACTTCAGGTATGTAATTATTTGAATAAAGTAAACAGCTTTAATTCAATAAATGTATATTATGACGAGTTTAAACAAATTAAAGATAATAACCATATTATCTTAAAACAAAAAATATTAGCAGTTTGCAATTAATTTCTGTTGCAACTTTAATTATTTATTTTTATCTTTACTTTAATTTTTGAAAAATGAGAATCTATACAAACTTACTCTTTAGTTTAGCGATATGCACTTGTTTTAGTGTATATGGTCAAACAAACACAAATCTTAATTCAAACAGTAATCTTATAGAAAAACATGATGATAAAGATACTGTATTGGATTTAGGATTTAAAAAAATTACCAGATCAGAGTATTTACAACTAAAGAATGCTGATGATTTGGCAAAGGTTACTTATCAGAAAATGATAGATCATCCTAAATTATTAAAATTCAGTGAAAAGTATGACTCTACCGTAACTTTAGGATTGAAAAAAATCGAGTTAAGTTTTGATGCTAAAGAAATTAGGTTTAACTCACTATTTGTTAAAATGATTGTAGAAAATGAAAATGTAAAATACGTTCATTTTAGTCTGAATAGGGCTTATATATACGTAAATCCAAATTATATTGAAAGCGATTTATTGAATCAATTGAATATCATTTCACTTACAAAAATTACAAAAATCTAAATTCTTTGATTATGAAAAGAAATTTACATTTATACATAGTCGTTCTTTTTCTTATTTTATGTAATTTGGCTAAAGCTCAATATCATATTCAATTAAGAATGAATCAGTGGTGTGTAACAGGCACGCATGATTGTGACGGTTTTACTGCCGGGGACAGTGATTTTAAATATGAACTGGAGGGATATGACCATTCAAACAATTTAGGTTTAGGTGGTTGGGATAATTGTGGAAGAGAAATCAGCGGAAATAACGCACCTGGTTGTCAAGGTCCCGAAGGACAGTGTTTTGATATTGCATTAGACGACAGGCTATGGCTTGACTGGGAATTTAGAATCTATGAAAATGATCCAGTAGGTTCAGATGCAATGTGGGGCTGGAACAGGTATTGTTTTGCTCCTGACTTTTCATTAAATGATAATACATGGAGGACATTAGGAAGTTATTCAGGTTCAATTAGTGATGGAGATTGTTCTAACAGCCCGGTTCCCTATACGGCTAATATTCAATGGAAATTAACTGGTACAAATAATGCACCGGGGAATGATTTGGCTTGTCAGGCAACCACTTTAGCTGGAACAACTCTTGATTTTTGTGAGAATACTGGAAATATTGCAGGAAATAATATTGGAGCAAAAGATGAAGACTTGTGTAGTACTGATGAACCGAGGGAAGATGATAATAGAACTGTATGGTATAAGTTTACATCAGCAGCAACAATAGGTGCAAGGTGTAAGATAAGAGTTGTAAATGCTGGAGGTGATAATATGACTCCTGATATCTCCGTTTTTAAATTAACAGGAACAACACCAAATTGCCAAAATTATAATTTCTCAGGTTTAACTTTAGTTGGAGAGGATGATGGTACGTATTTAACGGATAATGATGCTGATGTAACGCTTACCCAGTGTGCAGGTACTTATTTACCAAATACTACATATTATATTCAAATTGATGATGAGGGAGGTACGGCAGGTGTCGGATATTATGAAGGCAATTTTAACATTTCTGTTTTAGATGACGGAATGGTCAATGGACCAAACGACATTTGTAATGCATACGACATGGGTACTTATAACGCTACCATTCCGGCATGTACTCCTAAATATTCACGCACTGGGGCAGATGCATTTTTAGACGGAGCTGAAACATTCACTATTAACAGAGAATCAAATCGCTGTGCTAATGGACAAAGTGGAGAGCCACATAGCCCAAATAAGACTACGTGGTACAAATTTACTACAGGTGCAAATGTTAAAAATAGTGTTACAGTTTCTGTGAATGTAATTAATGAATTAGATGCGTTTGTAGGTGTCTACTACTCCTGTGCTTCTGTTTGTCCAACATTTGCACAACTCACAGAAATTGGT